>NZ_KB899543.1 GCF_000378305.1 Thioalkalivibrio sp. ALJ12 | reverse complement strand
CGACCCGACATGCGGCCATTGAGGCCGGAGCGGAAGCGCTGGGCACCGCGTAGACCGATCTGTTGAACATGCGTGTGTTCGACGCCGGACAGGTCATCCAGCGCGGCGCGTGCTTGATCTTCGTCCATGACAATCACGTTGGCGACGATGTCCTCGAGACCGCCGTCCTGAGTTGCTGTGTCGATCGCCCCGGCTACCGCGAATTGGTTCGGTGTCCTAGCGACGCTGGCGACATCACTGCCCTGAATCAGTGTCAGGAACACGTTCTCATCGTCGTACGACAACTGCGGGAACAGGAAGGCAAAGTCATCGCTGACGGAGCCAAACTCGCCGTTCACCTGGTTTGCCGTGAGGATGGTGTAGGTGGTTTCAGGTGCCCAGGAGCTGCCATCCGCCGTGGGGTCCTCGGGGGTGACGTGCACCGATGCGCCGCCGTCGATGTCCAACTGGCCCGAGACAGTGACCGAGTCATTGTTTACGCCCGCGACATTACCCCCGTCGTCCACCTCGACCACAAAGGTCGATCCGTCGTCCAGCGTCAGGTCGCCGTCCACAGCGAGAGAACCGATAGAATTGCCGGGTGCAAGCAGCCCTTCGATAGTTGTTGTACCGGTGACGGTACCAGTCCCGGACAGGCGCCCGCGTGCGTGAACATCAATGACGTCCGCCGTCAGCTCGCCGTTAACGACGGCTTCGCTCAGCGGGTCATCTTCAGCAGCCCCCCCGATTCGGGCGCGGCCCGCGACGTCGACTTCCGCGCCGTCATCGATTTCAAGATGCCCACGGCCAACGAGCCCAACCGTAAGTCTTCCGTCAAGATTGCCAGTCGTTGACTCGCTGATTTCCCACCGGGCTCCCGAGCCGGTGACGCGGACGGTGCCTTCCGATCCGGCCCAGTACCCGAGAACCGGGTTGCTGCGGCTTCTTACTGAAGCGTTGTCTCCCTCAATCAAAAACTCACCTGTGCCGAAGTTTCCAACCCGGAAGTTCACCCCTGTATTCCAAGACGCATTATCGCCGACCCTCACGATGCCTGTGCTGCCGGAGGCGGATGCGATATGGGAGTTCGTGGTAGAAGCTACCGTCGCTCCGTCCAGGATATCCATGTGGCCGTGTCCCGCTTGGCCCACCCGTAATACATTCGTATCCAAGGTAGAGTCATCGCCGGTAACGATGAGCGTGCCGTCACCGGTTTCCTCTACACCGAGAGCGACTTCGTGGCTACCACTCAGGGGACCCTCCTGCACGGTGACCTCGCCCCCATTCTCAATCCGGAGCGTGCCTGTTCCGGCGTCTCCGACCAGCAACCCTTCCGCCTCAAATGTCGATCCATCCCCGTCAACAATGATGGTCCCTGTTGCATTTTCCCGGAAGCCTGCGACGGCGGGGGAAGAGCTGAGCTGCTCGAAGCGACCTCCATCTTCGATGCGAAGCGTGCCTTCTCCTGACCAGCCGACCGTCAGCTCCTCGTCTTCTTGAATCCACCTGGCGTCGTCCCCTGAAATTACGACGGTTGCATCATTTGAAGAAAAGGAGCCGATTTCTGATCTACGGGTCGAATTAACCTCGGCCGCTTCCTGGTCAGAGTTGATCTCCATGCGGCCAAAATACATTTGAAGGAGTTCCAGATTCAGTTCGCCGTCGTCCTGGACCTCCAGCTGCCCGTTGATCAGCCTCAGCCGGCCCGTCTCGCCTGTCTCGTTGTTGAGCACGACGACGGCGTCACTGTCGTTGATGGTGGCCCACAAATCCGAGCCAGGAACAGGGGCCCCTTCGTCCCAGTTTCCATCTTCAACCCAGTTGTCATCTTGATCGCCGGCGGTCCAACGCGTCTCGACTGGCGTGTCAGCGGTGGCGCCGCCGATGCTGATGGCCAGGGCGGAGGGCATTAGCAGGCAAGCGGAGATCACGCGACGATGCAGTGGACCTTGCGGCAGTGCACGGCGTACGGCATGGCTGATGGACGTCTGCGGAAATGTTGGCATGCTAAATCCCCCCGGATTCTGACTTGGACAAAGCGGACTTCGCCACCTTGTGTGGCACGTATCGCAATTCTGAACGCGGGGGGGCGCTTTGGCCCCGTCTGTTTGAACGGGGAAACAAAACGGAGGTGAAAAAGAGAGAGACTAAAGAATGGAGGGATTGCCGTGGCGGCCGACCAGGTCACAGCGGTCTTGTCGGGGAGTCAATCGGGAAAGTCGTAGTAGCGGTCCGGCGCGAAGTTCAGGACCTGTTCGTGGTAGGCGGCGCAGTCCAAGCGATGGCATTAAAGGCATTCGCCGACAGGAAGGATGAGGCCCGGGCTGAAGAGCGCCCGGACCTCAAGGTTCCTTACCAGGTCCGCCGGAAGGACACACCGATTGCATGGAGGTCATCGGAGCCTGCGA
>NZ_KB899542.1 GCF_000378305.1 Thioalkalivibrio sp. ALJ12 | reverse complement strand
CATCGCCGCCGTCAGCGTGGTCTTGCCATGGTCCACATGACCAATCGTCCCCACATTCACATGCGGCTTCTTACGCTCGAACTTTTCCTTGGACACAGCTCAAACCTCTTTCTACAGTTCTTTCGGATTACGCGATTCGGTTCAGGAGGCCTTCGCCGCCACAGCCTCGGCGACCTGCGCCGGCGCCTCGGAGTACTTTTCGAACTCCATCGAGTACGTGGCGCGACCCTGGCTCATCGAGCGCAGCTGCGTCGAATAGCCAAACATCTCGGACAGCGGGACCTCGGCCTTCAGTAGCTTCTGACCCGCGATATCCTCCATACCCTTGACCAGGCCACGACGTCGGTTCAGATCGCCCATCACGTCGCCCATGTATTCTTCCGGCGTCTCCACCTCGACCTTCATCATCGGCTCCAGCAGCACGGCGCCAGCCTTCAACGCACCCTCCTTGAAGGCCATCGAACCAGCCACCTTGAACGCCATCTCGTTCGAGTCAACGTCATGGTAGGAGCCGTCAAACAGCGTGACCTTTACGTCCACCACCGGGTAACCGGCGAGCACGCCGTTGGCCATCTGCTCCTCGACGCCCTTGTTGACGGCCGGGATGTAGTCCTTCGGCACGACACCACCGACGATGGCGTTGACGAATTCGTATCCGTCGCCCGCCTCTTGCGGCTCGATGCGCAGCCAGACATGACCGTACTGGCCGCGACCACCCGACTGGCGCACGAATTTGCCTTCGGTTTCCACGCTCTTCTTGATCGTCTCGCGGTACGCCACCTGCGGCTGACCGACGTTCGCCTCGACCTTGAACTCGCGCTTCATGCGGTCGACCAGGACCTCGAGATGAAGCTCACCCATGCCGGAGATGATCGTCTGGCCGGACTCCTCGTCAGTCCGCACACGGAAGGACGGGTCTTCCTGCGCCAGCTTGTTCAGCGCGATACCCATCTTTTCCTGGTCCGACTTGGTCTTCGGCTCGACCGCGATCGAGATCACCGGCTCCGGGAACTCCATGCGTTCCAGCTCGACCGGATTATTCGGATCGCAGAGGGTACTCCCCGTGTACAGATCCTTCAGGCCAACCACCGCACCAATGTCACCTGCGCGCAGCTCCTTGATCTCCTCGCGGGAGTTGGAGTGCATCTGCAGGATGCGGCCGATGCGCTCGCGGCGATTGTTCTGCGTATTAAGCACGGTGTCACCCGCGCTCAGCACCCCGGAGTAGACACGTACAAACGTCAGCGAGCCCACGTACGGGTCGGTCATGATCTTGAACGCGAGCGCGGCAAACGGCTCGTCGTCCGAGGCGTGCTTCGCGACCGGCTCTTCCGTCCCGGCCTTCACGCCCTTGATCGCCTTGACCTCTTCCGGCGACGGCAGGTACTCAACCACCGCGTCGAGCATGGCCTGCACGCCCTTGTTCTTGAACGCGGAGCCGCACAACATCGGCACGATCTCGAGTTCGATCGTGCGATGGCGAATCGCCTGCTTGATCTCTTCCTCGCTGAGGTCACCCTCGTTGAGGTACTTGTCCATCAGCTCTTCATTGGCTTCGGCAGCGGCCTCGAGCATGTTCTCGCGCCACTTTTCCGCCTCGGCCTTGAGCTCTTCGGGGATGTCCTTGTACTCGAAGGAGATGCCGAAGTTATCTTCGTCCCAGAAGATCGCCTGCATCTTGACCAGATCGATCACGCCCCGGAAGTTATCCTCGGCACCGATCGGCAGCTGGATCGGGACCGGGTTCGCCTGCAGACGCTCTCTCATCTGCTCGTAGACACGCAGGAAGTCGGCGCCGGCGCGGTCCATCTTGTTGACGAAGGCCATCCGCGGAACCGAGTACTTCGTGGCCTGACGCCAGACGGTCTCGGACTGCGGCTGCACACCACCCACGGCGCAGTACACCATCACCGCACCGTCGAGCACTCGCATGGAACGCTCCACCTCGATGGTGAAGTCCACGTGCCCCGGGGTATCGATGATGTTAACGCGGTGCTCATCGAACTGCTTGGCCATACCCTGCCAGAAGCAGGTGGTCGCCGCGGAAGTGATGGTGATCCCGCGCTCCTGTTCCTGCTCCATCCAGTCCATCGTGGCGGCGCCTTCATGGACCTCGCCGATCTTATGCGACAGACCGGTGTAGAACAGGATGCGCTCGGTCGTCGTCGTCTTGCCGGCGTCGATGTGCGCGCTGATCCCGATGTTCCGGTAGCGCTTCAGTGGGGTCTTGCGTGCCACGTTGAGCCTCTCTAAATCGGTTTTACCAGCGGAAATGGGCGAACGCCTTGTTCGCTTCCGCCATGCGGTGAGTGTCTTCGCGCTTCTTCACGGCGGAGCCCTTGGAATCGGCGGCATCTATCAGCTCGCCCGCCAGCTTCAGCGCCATGGTCCGCTCGCCACGCTTGCGGGCCGCTTCCACGACCCAGCGCATCGCCAGGGCGTCCTGACGAACCGAACGCACCTCGACCGGCACCTGGTAGGTGGCGCCGCCCACGCGACGAGACTTCACCTCGACACGCGGACGAATGTTGTCCAGCGCGCGTTCCAGTGCACCCATGCCATCACCCTGCTTGGACTCAATCTGGTCCAGCGCGCCGTACACGACCTGCTCTGCGACCGACTTCTTGCCGTCACGCATCACGGTATTGATGAACTTGGCCAGGCGCTCGCTTCCGAACTTCGGATCCGGAAGGATGTGACGCTTGGGGGCAGCTGCTCTTCTCGACATGTCTCAGTTCCCGCTCTTGTACACGGTTAGGATTTCTTCGGGCGCTTGGTGCCGTACTTGGAACGACCCTGGGTGCGGTTCTGCACACCCTGGGTATCCAGGGAGCCACGCACCGTGTGGTAACGCACACCGGGAAGATCCTTTACACGACCGCCGCGAATCAGGACCACCGAGTGCTCCTGCAGGTTGTGGCCTTCGCCGCCGATGTAACTACTGACTTCGTAGCCATTGGTCAGACGCACGCGCGCAACCTTGCGCAGCGCGGAATTCGGCTTCTTCGGCGTGGTCGTGTAGACACGGGTGCATACCCCGCGCTTCTGCGGCGAGCCCTGCAGCGCCGGCACGTCGCTCTTCTCGACGGGGCGCTTGCGGGGCTTGCGTACCAACTGATTGATCGTGGCCATGAAACCCTTTCTCCTAGCCTAAAAATAACGACAGGCCGGCGCCGTGACCGGCCTGTCGAGGGAGCGGAATTCTAATCGCCGCCCCCTGAAGTGTCAACAGAAGGGGAGGCTATTCGGAGCCTTCCCCGGTGGTTTCCGGACCCGAGGCATCGGATTCGGTGTCGGCGGTGACCGCTGACGCCTCCTCGACGCTCTCGAACTCCGGCATTTCCAGCTCGCGCTTGCGGCGGCGTTCCTTGTGGTATGCCAGCCCCGTACCGGCCGGGATCAGGCGACCCACAATCACGTTCTCCTTCAGGCCACGCAGATCGTCACGGGCGCCACGGGTGGACGCCTCGGTCAGCACGCGGGTGGTCTCCTGGAAAGAGGCCGCGGAGATGAACGATTCCGTCACCAGCGACGCCTTGGTGATGCCGAGCAGCACACGCTCGTAGGTCGCCGGCTGCTGGTCGTCACCGAGCTTCTCGTTTTCCTCGAGGACCCGCACACGATCCACCTGGTCCCCCGCGAGGAACTTGGTGTCGCCTGGGTTGACGATGTTCACCTTGCGCATCATCTGACGAACAATGACTTCGATGTGCTTGTCATTGATCTTCACGCCCTGCAGGCGATAGACGTCCTGGATTTCCTGGACCTGGTATTCGGCCAGGGTGGTCACACCCCGCAGGCGCACGATGTCGTGCGGGTCCAGCTCACCGTCCACCACAACCTCGCCGCGCTCCACGCGCTCGCCCTCGAACACGTTCACGGTGCGCAGTTTCGGGATCAGCATCTCGACCGGATCACCCTTGTCCGGCGTGATCACCAGGCGCTGCTTGCCCTTGGTCTCCTTGCCGAACGAGACGGTGCCGGAGATCTCCGCCAGCACGGCCGGCTCCTTCGGACGGCGGGCCTCGAACAAATCGGCCACACGCGGCAGACCACCGGTGATGTCGCGGGTCTTGGACGACTCCTGCGGCAGGCGGGCGATAACGTCACCGACCTCGACGCGGGCATTGTCCTCGAGATTGAAGATCGCATTGGCCGGCAGCATGTACTGCGCGGGCATGTCGGTGCCCGGGATGTACACCTCGTTGCCATCATCATCCACAAGCTTGACGGTCGGGCGCAGGTCCTTGCCTGCGCTCGAGCGGCTCTTCGGATCGAGCACCACATTCTGGGACAGACCGGTGAATTCGTCCGTCTCCTTGGTCACGGTGACATTCTCGACGAAGTCCGCCAGACGAATGTAGCCGCCCACCTCGGTGACGATCGGGTGGGTATGCGGATCCCAGGTCGCGACTTCCTGACCGGCCTCGACCGCATCTCCATCCTTGACGGTGATGGTGGCGCCGTAGGGGATCTTGTAGCGCTCACGCTCGCGCCCCTGGTCGTCGATCACACCCAGCTCCCCGGAGCGCGAGACCGCAACCAGGTTGTCCGCCTTGTTGGTGACGGTCTTCAGGTTGTGCAGACGCACGGACCCGGCGTTCTTCACCTGGATCGCGCTGACCGTAACCGCACGGCTGGCCGCACCCCCGATATGGAAGGTACGCATGGTCAGCTGGGTGCCCGGCTCGCCGATGGACTGCGCGGCGATCACGCCCACCGCTTCGCCCTCGTTGACCTCGTGGCCACGGGCCAGATCGCGGCCGTAGCACTTGGCGCAGATGCCCTGGCGGGTCTCGCAGGTAATCGCGGAGCGCACCAGCACCTCGTCCACCGAGGCCTCGTCCAGCTTGTCGACCATTGCCTCATCCAGCAGCGTGCCCGCCGGCACCAGAACCTCGTCGGTGCCCGGGCGATGGACGTCCACCGCCGTGGTACGACCCAGTACGCGGTCGCGCAGCGGCTCGACTACATCCCCGCCCTCGATGATCGGCTTCATCACCAGGCCCTGCTGGGTCCCGCAGTCGTGCTGAGTAACCACCACGTCCTGTGACACATCCACCAGACGGCGGGTCAGGTAACCGGAGTTCGCGGTCTTCAGCGCGGTATCGGCCAGACCTTTACGCGCACCGTGGGTCGAGATGAAGTACTGCAGGACGTTCAGACCCTCGCGGAAGTTCGCGGTGATCGGCGTCTCGATGATGGAGCCGTCCGGCTTGGCCATCAGGCCACGCATCCCCGCCAGCTGACGGATCTGGGCCGCAGAACCACGCGCGCCGGAATCGGCCATCATGAAGATCGAGTTGAACGAGCTCTGCTCGACCGTCTCGCCCTCGGCGTTGGTGACCTGCTCCTTGCCGAGCCGCTCCATCATCGCCTTCGCGACCTGGTCATTGCAGTGCGACCAGATGTCCACGACCTTGTTGTAGCGCTCGCCCTTGGTGACCAGGCCCGAGGCATACTGCTCCTCGATCTCCTTCACCTGCTCTTCGGCGTTCTGCAGGATCGGCTGCTTCTCGTCCGGGATGACCATGTCATCCGAGCAGAACGAGACCCCGGCGCGGGTCGAATAGTAGAAGCCCGCATACATCAGTTGGTCCGCGAACACCACGGTGTCCTTCAGGCCCAGGCGACGGTAGCAGGAGTTGATCAGCGCGGAGATGGTCTTCTTGCTGAGCTCGCGGTCGATCAGCTCGAACGGCAGCCCCTTCGGCATGATGCGCGACAGGATCGCGCGACCGACGGTAGTCTCCACGCGCATGGACGGCAGCGGCTCGCCTTCCGCGACATCCGCCATGGTGTCGGCGATGCGCACGGTGACGCGCGCATGCAGGTCGACCAGCTTGTGTTCGTAGGCGCGATGCACCTCGTCCACATCGGCGAAGGTCATGCCTTCGCCCTTGGCGTTCACCTTCTCGCGCGAGAGGTAGTACAGACCCAGCACGATATCCTGCGACGGCACGATGATCGGCTCGCCGTTGGCCGGCGACAGTACGTTGTTGGAGGACAGCATCAGCGTGCGCGCCTCCAGCTGGGCCTCCAGCGACAGCGGCACGTGCACGGCCATCTGGTCACCGTCGAAGTCGGCGTTGAACGCGGCACAGACCAGCGGGTGCAGCTGGATCGCCTTGCCCTCGATCAGCACCGGTTCAAAGGCCTGGATGCCCAGGCGGTGCAGGGTCGGGGCACGGTTCAGCATCACCGGATGCTCGCGGATCACCTCTTCGAGGATATCCCAGACCTCGGGACCTTCCTTCTCCACGGCCTTCTTGGCGGCCTTGATGGTGGTCGCCAGTCCACGGCGCTGCAGCTTGCCGAAGATGAACGGCTTGAACAGTTCCAGCGCCATTCGCTTGGGCAGGCCACACTGGTGCAGGCGCAGCGTCGGGCCGACCACGATCACGGAACGGCCGGAATAGTCGACACGCTTGCCGAGCAGGTTCTGGCGGAAGCGGCCCTGCTTGCCCTTGATCATGTCAGCCAGGGACTTCAGCGGGCGCTTGTTGGTGCCGGTGATCGCACGACCGCGACGGCCGTTGTCCAGCAGCGCATCCACGGACTCCTGCAGCATGCGCTTTTCGTTGCGCACGATGATATCCGGGGCGTTCAGCTCCAGCAGGCGGCGCAGACGGTTGTTGCGGTTGATCACCCGGCGATACAGGTCGTTCAGGTCGGAAGTCGCGAAGCGACCACCGTCCAGCGGCACCAGCGGGCGCAGGTCCGGCGGCAGCACCGGCAGCACGGACATGATCATCCACTCCGGCTTGTTGCCGGATTCCAGGAACGACTCGATCAGCTTGAGGCGCTTGCCCAGACGCTTGATCTTGGTCTCGGACCCGGTCTCGGACAGATCCTGGCGCAGCTTCGCGGCCTCGCCCTGCAGGTCCATCTCCCTCAGCAGGCTCAGCACGGCCTCGGCACCCATCATCGCGGTGAAGTCGTCGCCGTGCTCCTCCATCGCCTCGAGGTATTCCTCGTCGGTCAGGAGCTGGCCCTTCTCCAGCGTGGTGAAGCCCGGGTCGATCACAATGAAGGACTCGAAGTAGAGCACCTTCTCGATGTCCTTCAGGGTCATGTCGAGCAGCAGCCCGATGCGGGACGGCAGGCTCTTCAGGTACCAGATGTGCGCGACCGGCGAGGCCAGGTCGATGTGCCCCATGCGCTCGCGGCGAACCTTGGTCTGGGTCACCTCGACGCCGCACTTCTCGCAGACCACACCCCGGTGCTTCAGGCGCTTGTACTTGCCGCACAGGCACTCGTAGTCCTTCACCGGGCCGAAGATCTTGGCGCAGAACAGGCCATCGCGCTCCGGCTTGAAGGTCCGGTAGTTGATGGTCTCCGGCTTCTTAACCTCGCCAAAGGACCACGAACGGATCTGGTCCGCGGAGGCCAGGCCGATACGGATCGCATCGAACTCTTCCGGCTGGGTCTGCTGCTTGAACAGATTGAGGAGGTCTTTCATTCGCTATGCCTCACAAAGCTTTGGGTCGAGGGGTGCCCTGCACCCCTTCGGATCACATTCGGATCGGAGGAGATCAGTCCTGCTCCAGCTCGATATTGATGCCGAGCGCCTTGATCTCCTTCATGAGCACGTTGAACGACTCGGGGACGTTGGCCTCCATGTGGTGCTCGCCGTCGACGATGTTCTTGTACATCTTGTTGCGGCCCTGCACGTCGTCCGCCTTCACCGTCAGCATTTCCTGCAGGGTGTAGGCGGCACCGTAGGCCTCCAGCGCCCAGACCTCCATCTCGCCGAAGCGCTGACCACCGAACTGCGCCTTGCCGCCCAGCGGCTGCTGGGTGACCAGGGAATACGGACCGGTCGACCGCGCGTGCATCTTGTCGTCGACCAGATGGTTCAGCTTCAGCATGTGCATGTAGCCGACGGTCACCGGGCGATCGAAGGAGTCACCGGTACGGCCGTCGAACAGCTCGGCCTGCCCCGTCTCGGGCAGATCGGCCAGCCGCAACATCTCCTTGATCTCGGCCTCCTCGGCACCATCGAACACCGGCGTCGCCATCGGCACGCCACCGCGCAGGTTGCGGCAAAGCGCAATGATCTCGGCGTCCGACATGGAGTCGAGGTCGACCTTCTTGTCACGGTGGTTATAGATATTGCCCAGGAACTCGCGCAGCTTCGCGATTTCGGCCTGCGCCTCGAGCATGCGGTTGATCTTGTCGCCCAGCCCCTTCGCGGCCCAGCCCAGATGAACCTCCAGCACCTGCCCGACGTTCATGCGCGAGGGCACGCCCAGCGGGTTCAGGACCACGTCGACCGGGGTCCCGTCGTCGAGGAACGGCATGTCCTCTTCCGGCACGATCATCGAGATCACGCCCTTGTTCCCGTGGCGGCCGGCCATCTTGTCGCCCGGCTGCAGACGGCGCTTCACGGCCACGTAGACCTTGACCATCTTCTGCACGCCCGGCGGCAGGTCGTCGCCCGCGGCGACCTTGGCCTTCTGGTGCTCGAACTTCTTGTCGAACAGCTCGTGCTGCTCCTGCAGCTGGCGACCGAGGTCCTCGAGCTGCGAGTTCACGGCGTCGTCCTTCAGGCGCACCTCGAACCACTGGTTGCGGGACAGGCCCTGCAGGTACTTCTTGGTGACCTTGGAGCCGTCACCCAGCCCTTCCGGACCGCCGGCAGCCGCCTTGTTGAGCAGCAGCTTCTCGACGCGGGCGTAGATATCGTCCTCGTAGATTCGCAGCTGGTCCTTCAGGTCCTTCTTGACCGCAGCGAGGTCGTCTTCCTCGATCGACTTGGCACGCGCATCCTTCTCCACGCCATCGCGGGTGAACACGCGCACGTCGATCACCGTGCCCTCGATGCCGGACGGCACACGCAGGGAGGTGTCCTTCACGTCCGAGGCCTTCTCGCCAAAGATGGCCCTCAGGAGCTTCTCTTCCGGGGTCAGCTGGGTCTCGCCCTTCGGCGTGACCTTGCCGACCAGGATGTCGCCCGGGTTTACCTCGGCGCCAACATAAACCACACCGGACTCGTCCAGCTTGGCCAGCAGCGACTCGGAGACGTTCGGGATATCCGCGGTGATCTCTTCCTGGCCCAGCTTGGTGTCGCGCGCGACACAATTGAGCTCCTCGATGTGGATCGTGGTGTAGCGGTCCTCCTGCACCACGCGTTCGGAGATCAGGATGGAATCCTCGAAGTTGTAGCCGTTCCAGGGCATGAACGCGACCATCATGTTCTGCCCCAGGGCCAGCTCGCCGAGATCGGTCGAGGAGCCATCGGCCAGCACATCGCCGCGGGCGATCTCGTCGCCTACCGCGACCAGCGGGCGCTGGTTGATGCTGGTGTTCTGGTTGGAACGCGAGTACTTGGTCAGGTTGTAGATATCCACACCCGGCTCGCCGGCGACGGTCTCGTCGTCGTTCACGCGCACCACCACGCGGGCGGCATCCACGGAATCGACCGTACCGCCGCGCTTGGCGACGATCGCGGACCCGGAGTCGATCGCCACCGTGCGCTCGATACCGGTACCGACCAGCGGCTTGTCCGCGCGCAGGCAGGGCACGGCCTGACGCTGCATGTTCGCACCCATCAGGGCGCGGTTGGCATCGTCATGCTCGAGGAACGGCAGCAGCGCGGCGGCCACGGACACGATCTGCTTCGGCGAGATATCCATGTACTGGATCTTGTCCGGCGAGGAGATCGTGAACTCCTCCTGGAAGCGGCAGGAGACCAGGTCGTCGGTCAGACGCCCTTGGTCGTCCATCGCCGCGTTCGCCTGGGCGATCACGTACTGGCTCTCCTCGATTGCGGACAGGTACACGATCTCGTCGGTGACCTTGCCGTCTTCGACCTTGCGGTACGGGGTCTCGAGGAAGCCGTAGCGGTTGGTGCGGGCATACACGGCCAGCGAGTTGATCAGGCCGATGTTCGGGCCTTCCGGCGTCTCGATCGGGCAGACACGACCGTAGTGGGTGGGGTGCACGTCGCGCACCTCGAAGCCCGCACGTTCGCGCGTCAGGCCGCCCGGGCCCAGCGCGGAGATACGGCGCTTGTGGGTCACCTCGGACAGCGGGTTGTTCTGGTCCATGAACTGCGACAGCTGGCTGGAACCGAAGAACTCCTTGACCGCGGCGGCCACCGGCTTCGCGTTGATCAGCTCCTGCGGCATCAGCCCTTCGCTCTCCGCGACGGTCAAACGCTCCTTGACCGCACGCTCGACGCGCACCAGGCCCAGACGGAACTGGTTTTCCGCCATCTCGCCCACGCTGCGGATGCGCCGGTTGCCCAGGTGGTCGATGTCATCGGTACGGCCGTTGCCGTTGCGCAGGTCGATCAGGACCTTCAGCACGTCGAGGATGTCCTCGGGTGACAGCACGCCCGGGCCCTCGTCGGTATCGCGGCCGACACGGCGGTTGAACTTCATCCGGCCGACCGCCGACAGGTCGTAGCGGTCCTCGGAGAAGAACAGGTTGGAGAACAGGTTCTCGGCGGCGTCCTTGGTCGGCGGCTCACCGGGACGCATCACCCGATAGATCTCGACCTGGGCCTCCAGCTGCGTCTTGGTCGGATCCAGACGCAGGGTGTCCGACATGAACGGACCGTGGTCGTAGTCGTTGGTGTAGATGGTCTCCACCGACTTCACGCCCTCGGCGCGCAGCTTGTCCAGCAGCTCCTGGGTCAACGGGTCATTGCCAGCCGCCATCAGTTCGCCGGTCGACTCGTCCACCACGCCCTTGGCCAGCACGCGGCCGAGCAGGTACTCGTCCGGTACGCGCAGCCGGTTGATGCCGGCTTTTTCGATCTCGCGGATATGCCGCGGCGTAATCCGGCGCCCGGCCTCGACGATCACGTTCTTGCCGTCGGTGATGTCGACCACGGCGGTCTCGCCGCGCAGGCGCTCGGGGATCAGGTCCAGTTCACCGCCGTCTTCATCGAGAGTGATCTGGTTGAATTCAAAGAAGGTGGACAGGATCTCTTCCGTATCCATGCCCAGCGCGCGCAGCAGGATCGACGCCGGCAGCTTGCGGCGACGGTCGATACGCACGTAAACCCCGTCCTTGGCATCGAACTCGAAGTCCAACCAGGAACCGCGGTACGGAATAATGCGCGCGTTGTAGAGCAGCTTCTGGGCGCTGCCCTGAGTCTTGCCCCGGTCGCTGTCAAAGAACACGCCGGGCGAACGATGCAGCTGGGAGACGATCACGCGCTCGGTGCCGTTGATCACGAAGGTCCCGTTCTCCGTCATGAGCGGCATCTCGCCCATGTAGACCTCCTGCTCCTTGACCTCCTTGACCACGGTGGAGCCAGCAGGGGCCTCCTTGTCGTGGATCACCAGGCGCAGCAGGACACGCAGCGGGGCCGCGTAGGTCACGCCACGGATCTGGCATTCCTTCACATCGAACAGCGGCTCGCCCAGGCGGTAGCTGACGTACTCGAGCTGGACATGACCGGAATAGCTAACAATCGGGAACACCGACTGAAACGCCGCGTGCAGGCCCAGCGCGTGACGCGCCTCCGGACCTTTTTCGGCCTGCAGGAAATCCCGATAGGAGGTCAATTGGGTTTCCAGCAGATACGGGACGTCCAGGATCTGGGGACGCTTCCCGAAGTCCTTGCGGATACGTTTCTTTTCGGTATAACTGAGGGCCATGGCTTACCTCGGCGGCTAGCTGAACAACGCGCGAAAAAACCCGCGCCACCACGGGCTGAGGCTGACGACCAAAAGGCCGCCAGCCTCAGGGCTTCGTGATGTACACGAAAACAACAGGCGCAAGCGCCTTTTACTTCAGTTCGACGGTGGCGCCAGCCTCTTCCAGCTCCGCCTTCATCTTCTCGGCTTCTTCCTTCGCCGCGCCTTCCTTGACGGTCGCCGGAACGCCTTCGACCATTTCCTTGGCCTCCTTCAGGCCCAGACCGGTCAGGCCACGGACGACCTTGATCACGCCGACCTTGTTCTCGCCAAAGCTGGACATGACGACGTCGAACTCGTCCTTGGCTTCGGCAGCAGCGGCTTCACCACCGCCGGCGGCAGCCGGGGCGGCCGCAACGGCGGCAGCGGCGGAAACGCCGAACTTCTCTTCCATCTCGCTGATCAGGTCCACGATTTCCAGGACCGTCATGTTGCCGATGGCTTCCAGGATGTCTTCTTTCGAAACGGCCATTTTTTACTCTCCTAACGGGGAACACCCGTATTCATTCAGTACTTGCTCAGAAACGGCTTGATGAGATTCAGGCTGCCTGTTTCTGGTCACGAATTGCTGCAACGGTACGCACGAGCTTGCCCGGGACTTCGTTCACCGTACGGGCGAACTTGTCGAGCGGCGCCTTCATGGTGGCGAGAAGCGTTGCGAGCGCTTCATCGCGCGTCGGCAGACTGGCGAGGCGATCGAGATCGTTCGCACCCATCAGCTGCCCACCAAACGACACCAGCCGGACCTTCAGCTGTTCGTTTTCCTTGGCGAAGGACTTCACCAGACGCGCGGCGGAGCCAGGCTCCTCTTCACTGAAGGCCAGGATCAGCGGGCCATGCAGCTCGGGCTGCATGCACGCGAAATCCGTACCCTCGATGGCACGCTTGGCGAGGTTGTTCTTCACCACCCGCAGATAGACCCCGGAATTGCGAGCCTGCCGACGAAGGTCGGTCATCTGCGCGACCGAGAGACCTCGGTATTCCGCGGCGACCGCGGAATGCGCCGAGGCAGCAACCGTAGCCAGCTCCGAGACAATCGCCTTCTTGTCGTCGAGATTCAAAGCCACGTTGACTCTCCTCTAGTGAGACCACCCGGAGGCGGTCGTGAAACCGGGCGAACCCGGCACTTCGGTGCTCCCGTCGCAGGTACTTCCTGAATCGGGTGACACCATCTGCGCAGGCTGGTGGATTAAGCCGTCCCGCGAACGGGGCAGCGCCTGCGGTCTTGGATGGCGTGCCGCTTGCGCGACAGCCGACCAAAAACCAAAAAACTTCTTACAGCGACAGCGAGGCCTGGTCGACCTTCACGCCCGGGCCCATCGTCGTGGAGATCGTGACCCCCTTGACGTACTGCCCCTTGGACGTCGCCGGCTTCATCTTGACCAGATCCGCCAGCAGGGCGTTCAGGTTGTCGGCCAGCGAGCTGGAGTCGAAATCGGCCGCGCCAATGGTGCAGTGCACGATCCCGCCCTTGTCGGTGCGGTAGCGCACCTGGCCGCTCTTGGCGTTGGTCACCGCGGTCGCCACGTCCGGCGTCACGGTACCGACCTTCGGGTTCGGCATCAGGCCGCGCGGGCCGAGGATCTGGCCGAGCTGCCCGACGACACGCATCGCGTCCGGGGAGGCGATCACCACGTCGAAATCCATCTGGCCGGCCTTCACCTGTTCGGCGAGGTCGTCCATACCGACCACATCGGCACCGGCTTCCTTCGCGGCGTCGGCATTCGCGCCCTGAGTGAACACGGCCACGCGCACGCTCTTGCCATTGCCATGCGGCAGCACCGTCGAGCCACGCACGACCTGATCGGACTTGCGCGGGTCCACGCCGAGGTTCACAGCCACGTCGACCGACTCGCGGAACTTTGCCTTCGGCAGTTCACGCAGCAGGTCAAACGCTTCGGTCACCGGATAGAGACGGCCTGGCTCGACTTTCTCGCGGATGGCCTTCATTCGCTTGGTCATTTTCGCCATGTCAGAGACCCTCCACTTCGAGGCCCATGCTGCGGGCACTGCCGGCAATGGTACGCACCGCGGCGTCCAGATCCGCAGCGGTCAGATCCGGCTCCTTGGTCTTCGCGATTTCCTCGAGCTGTGCCCGGGTCACGGTGCCGACCTTGTTGGTATTCGGCTCGCCGGAACCCTTCTGCACACCCGCGGCCTTCTTCAGAAGGATCGCCGCCGGCGGCGTCTTGGTGACAAAGGTAAAGCTGCGATCTGAATAGACGGTGATCACCACCGGAATCGGCAGACCGGGCTCGATCTCCTGGGTCTGGGCGTTAAACGCCTTGCAGAACTCCATGATGTTCACACCGCGCTGACCCAGCGCCGGCCCGACGGGCGGGCTCGGGTTCGCCTTGCCGGCGGGCACCTGAAGCTTGATATATGCTTCGATTTTCTTCGCCATGATGACTCCCTCGGGTACAAGCGCCTCGCGGCTCCCCGACTAGCAGTGGTGACGTCGGTACGTCAGGTTTTCTCGACTTGGTGGAACTCGAGTTCCACGGGTGTCGAGCGACCAAAAATCTGGACAGCCACCAGGAGGCGGCTCTTCTCGTAGTTCACTTCTTCCACGACGCCATTGAAGTCGTTGAACGGGCCGTCGATCACGCGAACCATCTCGCCCACCTCGAACAGGACCTTCGGGCGCGGCTTCTCGGCGCCTTCCTGCATGCGCTGCAGGATGGCATCGGCTTCCTTGTCGCTGATCGGGGCCGGCCGGTCTGCGGTGCCACCGATGAAACCAAGCACGCGCGGGACCGCCTTGACCAGGTGCCAGGCCTCGTCGTTCAAGTCCATCTGCACGAGGACATACCCCGGGAAGAACTTGCGCTCGCTCTTGCGCTTCTGGCCGTCCTTCATCTCGACGACCTCTTCGGTAGGCACCAGGATCTGGCCGAAGTGGTCCTGCATGGCGAAACGCTCGATGCGCTCCTCCAGCGACCGCTTCACCTGGGCCTCGAAGCCCGAGAATGCCTGTACGACGTACCAGCGTAATGCCATGGAGAGAATCCTGTGACTATCCGATGAAGCGACTGATGGACCAACCCAGGAACATGTCCAGGAGCCAGAGGAAGATCCCGATTATGATCACGACGGCGATGACGATCAGCGTGGTCTGGGTGGTCTCGACCCGGGTCGGCCAGACCATCTTGCGCACCTCGGTGCGCGCATTGCCCATAAAGGCCGCCAGCTGATGCCCCTTCGCCGTGGTCATGCCAATCGCCACGGCCACGCCGACCACGGCCAGCAGCCCGAGCACACGAATCAGAGTGGACTCGTCCGAGAACCAATAAAAGCCCATGACGCCAGCAATCAGCAGCGCCACGGCTACCGCGAGCTTGAAAGTATCCAGCCCGCCGGTCTGTTCCGATTGTTCACTCATGAATACGTATCACCCGGTACTCGCCGCCATCGGTGAAGATGGCAGGCCAGGAGGGACTCGAACCCCCAACCTGCGGTTTTGGAGACCGCTGCTCTGCCAATTGAGCTACTGGCCTAAAAATCGAATCGACAAGAAACAAACGCGAGAGACGACGCACCAGGCGCCGCCTCTCGCGGTCGATCGTTCAACTTATCTACTGTATCACTCGATGATCTTGGATACGACGCCGGCGCCGACGGTGCGGCCGCCTTCGCGAATCGCAAAGCGCAGACCATCTTCCATCGCGATCGGGCTGATCAGCGACAC
>NZ_KB899541.1:50176-70228 GCF_000378305.1 Thioalkalivibrio sp. ALJ12 | reverse complement strand
CCAACGTATTCATTGTGTTCAATATCTTGGTCGATTTTGTCCAGCAGGTGCCCAGCACGGTCGATGAGGGCAAGAGCCTGGCGGTGAGGTTCCTCAAGGTCCTCGACATGCTGCTGATCGCCGTGACCTTCCAGATCATCGCGGTCGGCTTGTTCCGGCTGTTCATCAACCCGGATTCCCGCGGAAAAAGCAGCTTGCTCTCCGTGTTGGAGATCCGGCATTTCCATGACCTCAAAGTCACGATCATTCAGGTCGCGATCGTGATTCTGGTGGTGCTTTTCCTGGAGCAGGCAGTGGAGGTTGGCGCATCTCTGGAAACGCTCTACTACGGCCTCGCCATCGCGGTGATCATCGCCAGCGCCGTGTTTGCGTTCCGTAACATGACCCATGCCGGGGACTGACTCACCCAGCGCTTTAACCGTGCAGGGAAAATTATGGGTGTCCTCTTCTCTCCTTCTCTCCCGCAATCAATACCTGGCACTGCGGCTCACGGTTCATGGCGCTTAAACCACTCGAGGATGAGTTCCAGGCGCTTGACCAGATTCACCGGGGTGCCGTCCCGGGACAGGTTGTGGCCTTCGCCATCGAATACGGCCAGCTCGGTCTCCACGTCGTTATTGAGCAGCGCGTAGAACCACTCCTGGCCCTGTCCGATCGGTGTGATCCGGTCATCGCTAGAATGGATGATCAGCGTCGGCGTATTCACCTGGTCGGCGTACTTGAGCGGTGAACGTCCCCAGTAATAGTCGTAGTTCGCCCAGATCGTACCGCCAAACTCGGCATTCATCCGTGCCGGCACGTAGTCCTGAGTGCCGGCCTCGGAGATCCAGTTGGAGACACTGCGCTGGGTGACCGCCGCGCGGAAGCGATCGGTCTGCGTGGTGATCCAGTTGGTCAGGAAGCCGCCATGGCTGCCGCCGGTCAGAAACAGGCGCTCCTCGTCAATCCAGTCGAAGCGCTCCAGCGCCGCGTCCAGGGCCCGCATGTTGTCGCGATAGTCGACACCACCGTAGTCCTGGTACACCGAGGCCTGGAACTCGTGGCCATAGCCGGTCGAACCCCGATAGTTGGTGAACAGCATCGCGTAGCCCGCGCCCGCGATCATCTGAAACTCGTGGAACCAGCGATGACCCCACATATGCGCCGGGCCGCCACGAATGTTCAGTACCAGTGGCCAGTCATCGCCGGCGTCGAATCCTTTGGGCCGCAGCAGGAACGCATCCACCGTACGGCCGTCCTCGACCTCGTAGCTGAAGCGTTCCAGCTCGGTCCGGTAACGCGACTCCAGCAGGGCGTCGTTGAACCCCGTCAGGCGGCGCGACTCAAACCCGTCGCTGTCGGCGACGTGCACCTCCGGCATCTGGGTCTCGTCTTCGACCAGCAGGGCCAGAGACCCGCCGTCGGCGGCAAAGTCGATATCGCCGAGAGCGGCTTCGTCACCGAGGACCACCTCGCTGTCACCATCGGCTTCCAAGCGCATCAGTGGGCGGCTGCCGCGGAAGTCCGCCCACACCAGGGGACGATCGAACCCCTCGGGCCACCAGGCCTGCGTGACGGAGAACTCCATGCCATCGTGCAGTACCTTGTGGTCGTCGTTGCCGATCCCGATGCGGTGCACCTCCACGGGACGAAAGCGGTCGGACTGATAGAGGAAGGCGACCTGGCGCCCGTCGGGCGAGAACAGTGGATCGGTGGCACGCCCGTCGGGCGCGGCCAGCTTGCGTTCCTCACGGCTTTCAAGGTCGAGCAGGTAGACGTCCTGATTGAAGCTGCCGTCGTACTCGCCGCCGCTGCGATCGGCATTGAACGCCAGGAAGCGGCCATCCGGTGAAACCGTCGGGTTGTTGTAGTTCCACTCAGGGTCTCCTGCCAGACGCTCGAGCTCGCCGCTTGCCGAATCCAGCAACCACAAGGTGCGGCGGCTCTCATCCAGCCAACCCTGCGACTCACGACGGCTGAGCGCGCGCGAGTAGACCTTCACATCCGCCTGCGGTGCATCATCCCCCTGCTCTTCCTGCGCGGGATCTTCGACGGCCGGGTCGATGGTCAGGGTGACGATCAGGTGTTGACCATCGGGCAGCCATGCAAAGTCCGAGATACTGCCCTGTTGAATCTCGGTGATGGCATGGGCTTCACCACCGTCAACAGGCATCAGATGGATCTGGGCGTCCTCGTCGACGGTCCTCAGAAAGGCCATTTGCCGCCCATCGGGAGAAAAACGGGGACGCCGATCGGAATCACCCTGGGTGAACTGCCGTGCCGATTCCGAGCCATCGGCCGGCACCACCCAGATGTTTGATTCCCGATTGCGGCGTTCATCGTCCACGTGACTACGCACGAAGGCGACGCGGGTAGCATCCGGCGAAAGCCGAGGGTCGCTCGCGAACACGAAATCATAATAGTCTGCGGGGACCATCGGCTCCGGCGACTCCGCCCATACCGACGACGTGCCAAAGAGGACGATCAGCAACAGTGTTCGGGCCATGGAACCCTCGAAGGACAAGGAATGCGCCCGAGTTTGCCGCAACGAGTCATGGGTGTCCTCTTCTTCTGTCAGCCCACATGGACCAGGTGGACCGGCGCATCGGCTGCCGTTTCGACCCCACACTGCTGCGCGCACGGGACGAATGGGAGCACGTGCCGTACTGACACGGCCAGGAAGTACCGGGTGTCCGCTTTTCGTTCCCAGCCGGGGCTCCGATCAACCGTCCCCGCTTGGCTCTACTGCAAGGCCCTTGTCTCGCGACACGCCGGGTATTGCGAACAGCCCCAGAACTCCTGGCCGACCCGGGTTCCCTTGCGCGCCTTGCGCCGCACCATGGTACTGCCGCATTTCGGGCAGTCCGGGGTAACCGGCGCCGCGTGTCGCTCACGCAAACCCTCCACGTGTGCCCTGCGCGTCTGCCGCGAACGCTCGAGTCCGCAATTCTCCAGCGTTGCGAGCATGGCGTGGACCTCGTCTTCGCTCCACACCTCATCCCGGAATGAGCGGATGTAGCTCACCAGCCCCAGCCCATGGACCACGTTGTCCGGCATCCGTGTCTTGAAGGTGCTGCCACCGACGAAAACCACTACCGAGTGAATCTGCTCCGGGTCTACCCCCAGCGCCTCGGCTACCGCGCGTTCATGGCGATAGTTCTGGCGCAATGGATTCTGGAAACGCAACGACCGGCGGTAGATCTTCTGTGTCCACTGGGCCTGACGCTCACTCCCGAAGATCCAGCCCCGCATATTCTTCGTCTCGATGACGAACACCCCGAACCGCGACACCAGCACATGATCGATCTGCGTGGTCCCGTCCGCGGTCTGAAGCATAACGTCGTGAACCACGCGGCCCGACTTGCCGTCCAGGCCAACCGCCAGAATCAGACGAACCCACAGCTCGCCAAGCCAGCCCTTCACCTTCGGGAACCGAGCAACTGCAACCAGCGCCGCAAGCATCCAGGCCCACCAGAATTGCAGAGCCCCGTTTATGAAGGCTGCCCCCAGATCGATATCCATCCCGCCCTCCTTTCCGTTCCCGGGAGCCCGCATCGCCGGCTGAGCGGGGTCAGGATATGGCTTTGATATCAGTTAAGCGAGCGGGATCGGTCGCACCTCGGGGCAACCCACCGGCACTAAGCTCTTCACGGGTTTTACCCCGGAGCGGATCGAGATCGTCTTTGTGCCTTCGCAACGAATCAGAGGCGTGGATTCCGGCGGCCCAGGCTCCCCGAATCTCGTGCCTTGGAGGACGGGCCGAACATCGTGGCGAGAATCATCCGCGTGGAGATCGCGATCAGCACCACCCCCAATAGCAACATGCCATCGACCACCCAGCCGTTCTCGAACCACGGCAGGATCGGATCCGAATTTCCGAGTCGTTCTGCGAGGCCGAGTCCCAGCAACACCGCACCGGGCGCATGCACCAGGGCGGCAAGCCGCATCGCCCGCGACCGGTCGTCCTGTCCCGGAGCCGCATCGTTACTTGGAGACGACTCGGACTCGTGCCCCGCAATGTCGGTCACCCGTGGATCCGGACCCGGAGTCACATTCGTCTCCTGCGTTGGCGATGCGGACGGGTATCGCCGCAGGAACATCCCCCCAAGACCGGCCGGAACGACCAAAAAGCTCAGCAACACGGCGATCAGCACCATCCCCAACGACAGGTCGCCACCCGCGATGGCCCAGGTCACAAAGAGCACCACGACAGGGAGAATCAGTGTGGCAAGGGCGTACCCCAGCCGAGGCCCCAGTGCGGCGCGCCTGGACATAAACAGGATTCCCAGTGCGACCAGCACTGCGGGGATATACAGAATCAGTAAAACCATGCGCGCCTCCATGCGTCGCTTATCACTACTATTGGCCCGAGTCCGATCAGGCCTATTAATCCAGGGACAGAAGCCGAGCCCACAACTCCTTCTCTCAGCCAGCCCCGTGATCGATCCGGGGGCGCGTCCTCGCGCAGTGACAAAAAGCCGTGAAAGTCGTCCTCAGGTTTAAAAAGCTTTAACGAGCGGGAGCAGGTGCGCCCCGCAACAGCCCTTCGGTGCTCAGGTCCTCGTCGAGCTCTGGCCAGTGAATTCCGTAGCCTCCGGCGGAGATCTCCCAGATCCGTAGCTGAGCGGGCGTTGCGTGCGCGAGGCGTGGGTACCACTCCAGCGGAACCGAGATTCGGCGGCCATCCATCAGGCCAACCACCAAGTCATGCTCGGTGAAATCCACCGACGCAGCACGCTCATCCGCGTTCGTGGCCAAAGAACTCATTCCAAGCCTCCAACCGCTCCGGCTGCCGACCCTCGACAACCCCCCGAATCCGCCGCAATTCGTGCGCCGGAAACCCCATATTCCGCGCCAGTGCCACACGGCGCAACCGGAACTTGGCCGAGCACTTTCCACGGTCCACATGCACATACGGCGGCTCGTCCGGCTAATGGCTGAACCAGTAGAAGCGGTAGGGTCCACCCCTGAACACCGTCGGCATCCGCGCCTCCCCTGAAACCGAAATGGTTCAGCGACAACCGGCTGGCGCCAGAAACATCCGGCCCGATATCCCCACACCCTTGATGCTGCGACGGCCGAGCTGCTTCACCGCCTCGCGAAAACGCTCGACGTGGCCCAGGGCCGCTACATGGTGCGACCTCTGCCCCCTTCCGACATGGCGCAGGAAATGCACTGGATCGATCCGCAGGCGTTCCAGGATCGGCGGAATGGATTCCGGGATCGCCCCGCGCTTGTCCTCGCGGATCGCGCGCCCGGTCCAGTCCACCAGCTCCAGGTAGTCCTCCGTGGTAAACACCACCGCATTGCCATGCGGATCGTCGCCTTCCCGCCCCAATACCGTCAGGCGAGGCTCGTCTCCCTCGCACGCCGGACCTTCATGCCCCTGATCCTTACGAGCCAGTGCCCGAATACGCTGCTGGATCGACGTGAAATCGGAAGCCTCGGGCGTATCCGCCATCCCGGCGCGCACCGGGTTCAGATCCACGTAGCTCATGCAGGTCAGCACCGCCGCGTCGTCCAGCAGCGCCTGGCTCTTGTACCGACCTTCCCAGAACCGGCCCTTGCAGCCATCCTCCGCATTCGCCCGCCGCGCCAGGTGTTCGTTCAGGCTGCGCATGAACCAGGACAGGTCCTGCAGCCGATCCCGCCATTCGGTAACCAGCAGCTGCGCCCGCTCGCGTTCCGCCGCCGTCTTCATCTGCCCCGCCCGATAGCGGGCTACCAGCACCGGCAGCGAAAACAGCCGCTCCCAGCGCTCCATCACCTCGTCTTCGCTCCAAGCCGCCGCGCGATCCAAATCCAGCCGCACCACCAGGTGATAGTGGTTCGACATCACCGCGTACGCACACACGTCCACGGCAAACACACCCTGCAGCTCGCGCAGGCGCTCCAGCACCCAGCCTCGCCGGTGCTCGTAGTTCTTGCCCGAATAGGAATCCTCGCCACACAGGAACGCGCGGCGAACACAGCGACAAATACAGTGGTAATACGGCGTCGTCTCGACCGAGACGAGCTCCTTCCTGGCTCGCGTCATCTTTGGACCCTCCCTGGTCCATGCACTCCCCTGAAACCTAGACAGCCCGCCTCAGACCGTCAAGAAATCATGGGTGTCCTCTTCTTTCGCAATTCGTGCGTCGGAAACCCCATATTCCGCGCCAGTGCCACGCGGCGCAACCAGAACTTGGCCGAGCACTTTCTACGCTCCACATGCACATGCGGCGGCTCGTCCGGCTCATGGCTAAACCAGTAGAAGCGGTAGGTCCCGTCCCTTAACACCATCGGCCTCCACGCCTCCCCTGAAACCGGACAGGTTCAGCGACAACCGGCTGGGGCCAGAAACATCCGAACCGATATCCCCACACCCTTGATGCTGCAACGGCCGAGCTGCTTCACCGCCTCGCGAAAACGCTCCACGTGGCCCAGGGCCGCTACATGGTGCGACCTCTGCCCCCTTCCAACATGCCGCAGGAAATGCACTGGATCGATTCGCAGACGTTCCAGGATCGGCGGAATGGATTCCGGGATAGCCCCGGGCTTGTCCTCGCGGATCGCGCGCCCGGTCCAGTCCACCAGTTCCAGGTAGTCCTCCGTAGTAAAGGCCACCGCATTGCCATGTGGATCGTCGCCTTCCCGCCCCAATACGGTCAGGCGAGGCTCGTCTCCCTCACCCGCCGGACCTTCATGCCCCTGATCCTTACGAGCCAGTGCCCGGATGCGCTGCTGGATCGAGGTGAAATCGGAGGCCTCGGGCGTATCCGCCATCCCGGCGCGCACCGGGTTCAGATCCACGTAGCTCATGCAGGTCAGCACCGCCGCATCGTCCAGCAGCGCCTGGCTCTTGTAGCGGCCTTCCCAGAAGCGGCCCTTACAGCCATCCTCCGCATTCGCCCGCCGCGCCAGATGTTCGTTCAGGCTGCGCATAAACCAGGACAGATCCTGCAGCCGCGCCCGCCACTCGGCAATCTGCACCTGCGCCCGCTCGCGCTCCGCGACCGTCTTCGTCTGCCCCGCCCGATAGCGGGCTACCAGCACCGGCAGCGAAAACAGCCGCTCCCAGCGCTCCATCACCTCGTCTTCGCTCCAGGCCGCCGCCCGATCCGAATCCAGTCGCACCACCAGGTGATAGTGGTTCGACATCACCGCATACGCGCACACGTCCACCGCGAACACGCCCTGCAGCTCACGCAGGCGCTCCAGCACCCAGCCGCGCCGGTGCTCGTAGTTCTTGCCCGAATAGGAATCCTCGCCACACAGGAACGCGCGGCGAACACAGCGACAAATACAGTGGTAATACGGCGTCGTCTCGACCGAGACGAGCTCCTTCCTGGCTCGCGTCATCTCCGGACCCTCCCTGGTCCATACACTCCCCCTGAAACCTAGACAGCCCGCCTCAGACCGTCAAGAAATCTTGGGTGTCCTCTTCTTTCTCGCTGCGCGTCATCTCCGGACCCTCCCTGGTCCATGCACTCCCCCTGAAACCTAGACAGCCCGCCTCAGACCGTCAAGAAATCATGGGTGTGCTCTTCTTTGTCCTTCCTCTGCTCTTTCCGAGGGTTACCGTGGTCCGACCCCGTTATTGGACTTCAAGAAATCATGGGTGTCCTCTTCTTTGTCCCCGCGGCGAACACAGCGACAAATACAGTGGTAATACGGCGTCGTCTCGACCGAGACGAGCTCCTTCCTGGCTCGCGTCATCTCCGGACCCTCCCTGGTCCATGCACTCCCGCTCAAACCTAGACACCCCGCCCCAGACCGTCAAGAAATCATGGGTGTCCTCTTCTTTCGCTTTTTCTCCGGACCCTCCCTGGTCCATGCACTCCCCTGAAACCTAGACAGCCCACCTCAGACCGTCAAGAAATCATGGGTGTCCTCTTCCTCCCTCACACACTAGCAGGTGCACGTGATTCGACGTAACGATGCAACTCAGAAAACAGACATCATGATGTTTCCTCTTCTTCGCTCCTATCTTGCGCCAACAAGAAATCATGGGTGTCCTTTTCTTCAATGGTGCGCACACATCCACCGCGAACACGCCCTGCAGCTCGCGCAGGCGCTCGAGCACCCAGCCGCGCCGGTGCTCGTAGTTCTTGCTCGAATAGGAATCCTCGCCACACAGGAACGCGCGGCGAACACAGCGACAAATACAGTGGTAATACGGCGTCGTCTCCACCGAGACGAGCTCCTTCCTGGCTCGCGTCATCTCCGGACCCTCCCTGGTCCATGCACTCCCCCTGAAACCTAGACAGCCCGCCTCAGACGGTCAAGACATCATGGGTGTCCTCTTCTGCGCTCTTTGCAAAAGGCAAGGTCTGACCCCATAGCTCCTGTTAGAACTCATGGGTGTCCTCTTCTCCCTTCTTCTTCCAGGCGCGGCTGCGCCGTCGGGCGGAGCGACATGTCAGGCTTCAACCTGACGGAACTTGAGTGCCTTTCCCAACTGCTCCTTCCTCTTTAACAGAGTCTCTTCATCTGCCGGAAGATCTAGAAATTCATTTGCTTCTTCAAGCGTTCCGAAATCGCCAGCGTGACTTAGATGAAAAAACACCAGCTGGCGAAGATAAAACTGCATTTGATAACAGAAGGTCTTTGCCCTATCGCTCTGGTCTCCGGAGTGAACACTCCGATTTCGAAACTCCCGAAGATGCTCAAGTACCTGAGTGTGATATTCCGCCTCATCAAAAAGGAAAGAGCAACGCTTAACGATCCGGTCATAGCGCGCATCACCCGGAGACGCCAATGTTTCCAGTGCACCCCACATTCTGATCGCTGCGGAGTTGTGATCCTTTTCATCAAGAGCGCGCACATAGCGAAGCAAGCTATCTACAAGCGTCTCACGGTAACGACACTTGGACAGCTGCGCCAGACATCGGTCAAAGTTCCTCTTTAGCACGTCCGGACTTCTGTGCCTAAAGGCTCGCGTCTCAAAAAAATTCGGCTCAAACCAGAACAATTCCGTAGCAGCCTTCCCCGAGGCATAGTGCAGCGTATGAACCTGTCCAAGTCGGATCTTATTTATGGGCGCATAAGAGTCTCCCATCAACTCCATTCCGGAGTTCGAGAACATAGAAAGCACAGCTCTGGCCAAGTCTAGGGAGTTAAGTGCCTTCGACGCCGCGCCATGAATTGACTTCGCCTTTGTGGAGACAATTATATTAGTGTACCCACTGTGCTTCAGATACCCCCGACCCCCCTTTCTTATCACGTCGTCCCGAGAAGCATACTTCTTGGGATAAGGGCCATCCACAACGCGAAGGCGCGCTGACTCGACATCAAGCTGCCTGAAGGGTATACCGTTACCAATGGACAGAGACGTAAGCAGTGCGTACTGTCTCTCGGGTGTAGAAAGCTCGCTTCGAGCAGTCTCATTCAAACACTTCTCAACGCTTTCCACTGTCAACACGCCGGCGCGTGCGGCTTCGCCAAGCCCTTTGGAAACAAGAGAATCCACGTTGAGCTCGTTCGCGATCGCAGGCGGTACATCGAGCATAGAGAACAACGACGCATATGCCTCATGGTAATCGAACGCCGAGTAGGACACTCGCCCATCAGCGTTTACCGATTTGGCGAGCTCGATTTTATCGAGAATAGCCTGCGGATTCAGTCCAGTGCGAGTCTTCCACTTGATCGGCATGGATTCCTCTAGTTGTATTCAGCATGAAAGGTTACTGGCAGCAAGCGCATAAACACGAAGCAGGCCGAGAAGCGCCCTTAATGCCCTCGAGTAATCGCTCCGCGGTTGACTCCATTACTTCTCCCATAGACGGCCTCACGCCGCTTAGCACGCGCGGCTACGGAATGGAGGCGAAGCCGCAATGCAGTAGACGTGTCCGTGACTGGCGTTTTTAAAAGTCCTCTGGAGTAAACCCTTGCCAACTTCTTGATTGGATAAGAACCGCGGCCCTATCTGAGCGCCCCCAGACTGCTTTATCTTTTCCCCAATAGAAAAAGTGTGTTCTACTTCCATTTTTGTTTTTTCGAGATTTATCACCACCACTTTTAGTGTAAAGGACGACGAGATCTCCCTCAGATACTTCTTTATCAGGGAACCAATACGCGCTCTCTACCTCATTTGTCACCGAATCGCCCTCATACTTCGTAGCAAGTAGCACGTAAGTTCCAATGTCTATACTGCCTTTAACTCTAGCAACGACTCTTTCATTGGAGATATCACCTGACTCCTTTATTGCGATAATTCTTGCACTCATAAGCGAACCACCTTAGCCCAAATTCCTGCAACGACTAAAATTCCGCCAAAAACTGCGACGATAGCTGCGGTGGTGAAATCCTTGGATAAAGAAGGGACGTACCCTAATGCGGCTGCCCCGACAACAAGGCAGCCGTTGGAAATAATTTCTTGCGATAGAACTCTTCTGTGCCGCTCCTCAAAGATTGAGGCTTTTTTGTCAGCGTCGTGAAACTGCTCCCTGTAATAGTCGAGGTCTTGATTCTCTTCTTCTAACCTCTCTACCTCGTCGATCAGAAGCTTTTGAACAGCTGAGGAACCTAATTCGTCGTCACTCAGCTCCCTCCTGGCCGCAGAAAGCGACCTTCGCAACGTTTTTTTCTTTCGGGTCGTCGGTCCGTCTTCGTTACCAACCGAAGCTGAATCTATATCCTGCGTATCATCTATTGCCATATTCAATCCTGCTGAGTAACGGGCAGCATTTGATTTTAACAATGATTGGATAGCGCGCACGGATATGAAGTAAACGTGCGCGCGTGTTCAGTCGCTCCGGCACCGGGGTCCGACCTTGTCTTTTGCCCCTCATGTCCGAAACGACGGCACAAAAAAGAGCGCCATCTTGCGGCGCCCTCTTCTGTTGCTTCACGGCCATTTCCCTGGCTCCGCTTCGCTGGATCTCGGCCTCGCCGCCTCAATCCCAGCTCAACGCCCCACCCGTCTGATACTCGGTAACCCGCGTCTCAAAGAAGTTCTTCTCCTTCTTCAGATCGAGCACCTCGCTCATCCAGGGGAACGGGTTGTCGGCGCCGGGGTACAGCTCGGCCAGGCCGATCTGCGCACAGCGGCGGTTGGCGATGAAGTGCAGGTATTCCTCGAACATCTGGGCGTTCATGCCGAGCACGCCACGCGGCATGGTGTCACGGGCGTACTGCGCCTCCAGCTCGACGGCATCCGAGATCAGGGTGCGCATCTCGTTCTTGAAGTCTTCGGTCCACAGATGCGGGTTCTCGAGCTTGATCTGGTTGATCACGTCGATGCCGAAGTTCATGTGCATGGACTCGTCACGCAGGATGTACTGGAACTGCTCGGCCACGCCGGTCATCTTGTTGCGCCGGCCCATGGAGAGGATCTGCACGAAGCCAACGTAGAAGAAGATGCCCTCGAACACGACGTAGAAGGCGATCAGTTCGCGCAGCAGCTTCTGGTCCGCCTCCGGCGTGCCGGTGCGGAAGTTCGGGTCCGCCAGGTGCTTGGTGAACGGCAGCGCCCACTCGGCCTTGGTGGCCACGGAGGGCACCTCGCGGTACATGTTGAAGATCTCACCCTCGTCCAGGCCGAGAGACTCGACGCAGTACTGGTAGGCGTGGGTGTGCAGCGCCTCCTCGAAGGCCTGGCGCAGCAGGTACTGGCGGCACTCGGGGTTGGTGATGTGGCGGTACACGGCCAGCACCAGGTTGTTCGCCACCAGCGAGTCGGCGGTGGAGAAGAAGCCCAGGTTGCGCTTGACGATGGTGCGCTCGTCCTCGGTCAGACCGTTCGGGTCCTTCCACAGGGCGATGTCCGCGTTCATGTTGATTTCCTGCGGCATCCAGTGGTTGGCGCAGCCGTCCAGGTACTTCTGCCAGGCCCACTTGTACTTGAAGGGCACGAGCTGGTTGAGGTCCGCGTGGCAGTTGATGATCTTCTTGTCATCGACGCGAATGCGCTCGGCACCCATCTCCAGGTCTTCCAGACCGGTGCCGGTCAGGGCGTCTTCGTTCGGCTCGGCCAGCGGCTGGCCGGCGTTTTCCGGCTCCGGCGAGACGCTGGGCGCGGCACCGGCGGTGCTCATCAGGGCTTCGTTCTCCTGAAAGCCCATGCCGGGGCGGACGGCGGGTTCTTTCTGGCCTTCGCCTTTGATGGCTGCGATCGGATCGTCCCAGGAAAGCATAGTGTCCCCTCTTCTTTCGGTGGCGGCCCGGCGCGGTGGCCGGGCCTTTTGTTCAGTGCGTTGTGATCAGTGCGTGGTGCGTATTCGGTGCCCGTGGGCGGGGCCGCCTTACTGGCAGGCCTCGCAGTCCGGGTCGAGGATCGAACACGCTTTCGGGGCCTCGGGCTCGGCCGCCTGCTGGCCGCCGGAGACGGCGTTCAGCTTGTTGGCGCGCGAGGAGTCGGCCACGGTGCTCTTTTCCACGTGGGTCGCGCCCATGGAGCGCAGGTAGTAGGTCGTCTTCAGGCCGCGCACCCAGGCCAGCTTGTACAGGGCGTCCAGCTTGGGCCCGGAGGGCTCGGCCATGTAGAGGTTCAGGCTCTGCGCCTGGTCGATCCACTTCTGCCGGCGCGAGGCGGCCTCGACCAGCCAGCGGGTATCCAGCTCGAACGCGGTGGCGTACAGGGCCTTGATGTCCTCCGGCACGCGGTCCAGCGGCTGCACGGAGCCGTCGTAGTACTTGAGGTCGTTGACCATCACCTCGTCCCACAGCTCGCGGTCTTTCAGGTCGCGCACCAGGTACGGGTTGATCACGGTGAACTCGCCGGACAGGTTCGATTTGACGAACAGGTTCTGGTAGGTCGGCTCGATCGACTGGCTGACCCCGCAGATGTTGGAGATGGTCGCGGTCGGCGCGATCGCCATGGTGTTGGAGTTGCGCATGCCGACCTTCTTCACCCGCTTGCGCAGCTTGTCCCACTCCAGGCGCTGGGTGGTGTCCATCTGCAGGTAGTCGCCGCGGGTCTCGGCCAGCTTGTCGATCGAGTCGATCGGCAGGATGCCCTGGCTCCACAGGCTGCCGGGGAAGCTCTCGTAGCGCCCGCGTTCCTCGGCCAGATCGGTCGAGGCCTTGATGGCGTAGTAGGACACCGCCTCCATGGAGGTGTCGGCAAACTCCACGGCCGCCTCGGAGGCATACGGCACGCGCAGCTTGTAGAGCGCGTCCTGGAAGCCCATGACCCCCAGCCCCACCGGGCGGTGGCGCAGGTTGGAGCGCCGCGCCTGCGGCACGGAGTAGTAGTTGTAGTCGATCACGTTGTCGAGCATGCGCATGGCCGTGTTCACGGTCTGCTCGAGCTTGGGCAGGTCCAGCTCGCCCGCCTCGTTCACGTGCGCGGCCAGGTTGATCGAGCCCAGGTTGCACACCGCGATCTCGTCGTCCGAGGTGTTCAGCGTGATCTCGGTGCACAGGTTGGAGCTGTGGACCACGCCGGTGTGGCTTTGCGGGCTGCGCAGGTTACACGGGTCCTTGAAGGTCATCCACGGATGGCCGGTCTCGAACAGCATGCCGAGCATCTTCCGCCACAGGTCGACGGCCTTCATGGTCTTGTGCACGCGCAGCTCGCCGCGCGCGGCCTTCTCTTCGTATTCGCAGTAGCGCTTCTCGAACTCGGCGCCGACCAGGTCGTGCAGGTCCGGGGTCTCGTTCGGGGAGAACAGGGTCCAGTCGCCGTCCTCGGCCACGCGCTTCATGAACAGGTCCGGGATCCAGTTGGCGCTGTTCATGTCGTGGGTGCGGCGGCGGTCGTCGCCGGTGTTCTTGCGCAGCTCGATGAACTCCTCGACATCGATGTGCCAGGTCTCGAGGTAGGCGCACACCGCACCCTTGCGCTTGCCGCCCTGGTTCACGGCCACGGCGGTGTCGTTGGCGACCTTCAGGAACGGGACGACGCCCTGGGACTTGCCGTTGGTGCCCTTGATGTGGGCGCCCATGCCGCGCACGCGGGTCCAGTCGTTGCCCAGGCCGCCGGCAAACTTGGACAGCAGCGCGTTGTCGCGGATGGCGCTGTAGATGCCGTCCAGGTCGTCCGGGACGCTGGTCAGGTAGCAGCTGGAGAGCTGCGGGCGCAGGGTGCCGGAGTTGAACAGCGTCGGCGTGGAGCTCATGAAGTCGAACGAGCTCAGCAGGTTGTAGAACTCGATCGCGCGCGCCTCGCGGTCGATCTCGTTGATCGCCAGGCCCATCGCCACGCGCATGAAGAACGCCTGCGGCAGCTCGAAGCGGGTGCCATCGCTATGGATGAAGTAGCGGTCGTACAGGGTCTGCAGGCCCAGATAGGTGAACTGCAGGTCGCGCTCGGGCTTGATCGCCGCGCCCAGCTTGTCGAGGTTGTAGCGGGTCAGCTCGCTGTCGACCAGCTCCAGGTCGGCGGCGCGCTTGATGTAGGCGCCGAAGTACTCGGCGTAGCGCTCGGCCAGCTGGGCCTGGGTGGCCTCTTCCGGGCGGCCGTGCACGAAGCTCAGGGCCTCGCGGCGCAGCGCGTCCATCAGCAGGCGCGCGGTGACCTCGGAGTAGTTCGGCTCTTTCTCGATCATCACGCGGGCGGCCATCACCAGCGCGGTGGAGACGTCCTTCTCGGCGACGCCGTCGAACAGGTTACGACGCGCCTCGGTCAGGATCTTCTCGCCATCGACCTGCTCGATGCCGTCACAGGCCTCGGCGACGACCGCCTGCAGGCGCTCCTCGTCCAGCGGGGCCTGGGTGCCGTCGGCGCGGGTCACGTTCAAGGCCGGGGCAATCTCCTGCTCGTCCAAACCCTGCTCGGCGGCCTCGGCGGCGCGCTTTTGCGCCTGCTGTTCGCGGTAGATCACATAGGCCCGCGCGACCTTGTGGTGGCCGCCGCGCATCAGGGCCAGTTCCACCTGGTCCTGAATATCCTCGATGTGCACCGTCATGCCCTGGGTACCGGCGCGGCGGAACAGGCTGTCCACCACCTGCCCGGCGACCTCCTTGGAAATGTCGTGGATGCGACGGCTGGCCGCGGCATTGCCGCCCTCCACCGCGAGGAAGGCCTTGGTGACCGCGACCTCGATCTTCGAGGCGTCGAAGCCGGTGACCTTGCCGTTACGGCGGATCACCTGGTGCTGGCCCGGGCTGGTGGCCAGGACCTCGGCCGACGGCTCGGCTTGCGGCGGGTACTGGATGCCCTCTTGGGCTTCGGCGGTCTGGGTGTCGCTGTACATGGTGGCGGCCTCACGCGTAACTGTGGGTAATGGACGTGAAGTACTATAGATCGGGGATCCGGAAGTGCATAGACACAATATCTTGTGTCTCCCACCCGAATAACCCCGCGGACAACCCGTGGGCAAGCTGTGGATAAAAACGCCAACCCGGCACTCTGTCGCCATTCTTTGCGCGTTCGCCCGGTGGTGGATAAATCGGCCTTGTTGTGATCGCTCGGGCCAATTATCAGCAAACTCGAACATGAAAATGTTTTATGGCCCGCGATTACCGAATCGGTATCCGTCGATGGCTCTTCTCAAGGCCGACTCCGGGTGGACCCTCGCGCGGGGTGGCGGTGTTGGACAAAGCCCCGCCGGGTACCAATAATCCCCGCCTTATCGAACGAGATTCCGCGCGGCCGGGACGACCGTCCGCGCCCGCCGTATTCATCGAATCGACAGGGAGTACCGCATGAGCGACGCCAAGGACCCATCCGACAAGAAGAGCAAGAAGGCCGAGAAGAAGGACGCGCCCAAGGCCGCCGTTGCCACCGGGGCCGTTCAGGCGGCCGCGGGTGCCGTATCGCTCTCCAGTGGCGGCGAGACCGCGCCCAAGACAAAGAAGGGCGACGAGAAGCAGCCGCGCCACTGCCCGCTGCTGATCCTGGGCTCCGGCCCCGCCGGCTGGACCGCGGCCGTCTACGCCGCACGCGCAAACCTGAACCCGGTCGTGATCACGGGCCTGGAGCAAGGCGGCCAGCTGATGACCACCACCGACGTGGACAACTGGCCGGGCGACAACGACGGCGTGCAGGGTCCGGAGCTCATGCAGCGCATGCAAAAGCATGCGGAACGCTTTGATACGGAAGTGATCTTTGATCACATCCACACGGTGCACCTGAAGGACAAGCCCTATCGCCTGGTCGGCGATTCCGGCGAGTACACCTGCGACGCGCTGATCATCTGCACCGGCGCCTCCGCACAGTATCTGGGGCTGGAGTCCGAGACCACCTTTGCCGGCAAGGGTGTCTCCGCCTGCGCCACCTGCGACGGCTTCTTCTACCGCAACCAGAAGGTCGCGGTGATCGGCGGCGGCAACACCGCGGTCGAAGAGGCCCTGTACCTGTCCAACATCGCCTCCGAGGTCGTGCTGGTGCACCGCCGCGATGCGCTGCGCGCGGAGAAGATCCTGCAGGACAAGCTGTTCGAGAAGGAAAAGAACGGCAACGTCACCATCGAGTGGAACCACACCCTGGACGAGATCCTCGGGGACGACTCCGGCGTGACCGGCATGCGCATCAAGCATGCGCAAAGCGGCGATACGAAGGACGTCGAGCTAATGGGCGTGTTTATCGCGATCGGCCACAAGCCGAACACCGACATCTTCCAGGGCCAGCTGGACATGGAAGGCGGCTACATCAAGGTTCAAAGCGGCCTGGAAGGCAACGCCACCGCGACCTCCGTACCGGGCGTGTTCGCCGCCGGCGACGTGATGGACCATGTCTACCGCCAGGCGGTCACCTCCGCCGGCACCGGCTGCATGGCCGCACTGGACGCGGAGAAGTACCTCGAAGAGAACGGCTGAGTCGTGAGCGCCGAGGGCGACACCCGGACGGCCTCGCCGGAAGATCCGGCCGAGCGCATCGAGCTGCGCGACGGCCTGGGCGACGTGGACCCGGCCGCCTGGGATGCCCTGACCGGCGGCACCGAGCCGTTCCTGCGCCATGCCTTCCTGGAGGGCCTGGAGCGCCACGGCTGCCTGGGGCGGCAGTTCGGGTGGTTTCCGCAGCATGTGCTGATCTTCCGCGAAGACGAGCTGGTCGCGGCCGCGCCGGCCTACGCCAAAACCAACAACTACGGCGAGTTCGTGTTCGACTTCGCCTGGGAGAGCGCGTGGAGCCGCCACGGGCTCAACTACTACCCCAAGCTGGTCGTCTCCGTACCCTACACCCCGGCCACCGGGCCGCGCCTGCTGGTGCATCCGGAGGCGCCGGACTTTGATCACCTGCGCACCCTGCTCGTGCGCGCCCTGGTCACCCGCGGGCGCGAACTGAACGCCTCGGGCGTGAACATCCTGTTCCCGAATGCGGACGACCTCGACGTGACCCGCGAGATGGGGCTGGCCGAACGCATGGGCTGCCAGTACCACTGGAGCAATGCGGACTACGGAAGCTTCGATGACTTCCTGGCCGCGCTCAGCTCGAAAAAGCGCAAGAACATCAAGCGCGAACGCCGCCGCGTCAACGAGGCCGGTATCGAGTTCCGCACGCTGACCGGGGCCACCGGTTCGCCCGAAGACTGGGCGCGCTTCCACCGCTTCTACGTCGACACTTTCGAGAAGCACATGGGCATCCCGACGCTGTCGGAGGCCTTTTTTGTGGAGACGGCGGCGGCGCTGGGCGACCAGGTGGTGCTGTTCGAGGCCCGGCGACCCGGCGAGGCGGGGGACGACGAGACCATCGCCGCGGCCCTTTGCTATCGCAGCCACGACACCTTGTACGGGCGCTTCTGGGGCTGCACCGAGGAGCTGGCCGACCTGCACTTCGAGACCTGCTACTACCAGGGCATCGCGTTCTGCATCCGCGAAGGCCTGGCCCGCTTCGAGCCCGGCGCCCAGGGCGAGCACAAAATCCCGCGCGGTTTCCTGCCCACGCCCACCTACTCCGCCCACATGATCCTGACCGAGGGCTTCGACCAGCCCGTACGCGACTTCTGCGAACGCGAAGCCCAGCTGATGCGCACCCAGTGCGAACGCCTGCACGAACACTCGCCCTACCGCCACGTCGAACCCGACGATGACCGCCCCTGAACCACCCACTGTAGGAGGCCAGCCCCCTGACCGATGGGGCCTATCCCCGCGCCCAATCGCGCAGAGGGCTGCGCTCCTACGTCCGGCCCAGCCTGTAGGAGGCCAGCCCCCTGGCCGATGGGGGCTATCCCCGCGCCCGATCGCGCAGAGGGCTGCGCTCCTACATCACCCCACACGCCCGACCCATCCTGTAGGAGGCCAGCGCTCTGGCCGATGGGGCGCCACCCCATGACCGGCGGCCCGCAGATCACGCTGCCCTGGCTGGACCCCGAGCACCCGGAGGCGCCGTTCCCCGACCCGGGGCATGCCCTGCGCGACCCGAATGGCCTGCTCGCGGCCGGCGGCGATCTTTCCGTGCCGCGGCTGCTGAACGCCTATCGCTCCGGCGTGTTCCCCTGGTTCGAGGCCGGGCAGCCGATCCTGTGGTGGAGCCCGGACCCGCGCGCGGTGCTGGAACCGGGACACTTCCGGATGCACCGCAGCCTGAAAAAGGCGATCCGCAATCGCGGCTACACGGTCAGCTTCGATCGCGCCTTCGAGGCGGTGATCGAGGCCTGCGCCGGGCCGCGCGAGTACGCCGCGGGCACCTGGATCACCGGGAGCATGCAACAGGCCTACATCGCGATGCACCGCACGGGGCACGCGCATTCGGTGGAGGTCTGGGACGGCCCGCGCCTGATCGGCGGGCTCTATGGCGTCGCCGTGGGTCGGCTGTTCTGCGGCGAATCGATGTTCTCGCGTGAGCGTGATGCCTCCAAGATCGCGCTGGCCTGGCTGTGCCGCCACCTCGTCGCCTGGGGCTGGCCCCTGGTGGACGTGCAGATGGAGACCGAGCACCTGCGCAACCTCGGCGCCATCACCCTCCCCCGGCGCGAGTTCATCGCACGCATCCGCGAGATCGCGCACGCGCCCGAAGTACCCGGGCCCTGGCGGGTCGATCCTGCCCTGAGCCCACTCGACCCTGACTGGAACACCGCCCCGTAGCACAAGTGTGGCCCAAGCCCCTTGTGGGAGCGGGCTTGCCCGCGAATGGTTCTTGCCAAAGTCCGACGCGGGCAGGGGCTTCGCGGGCAAGCCCGCTCCCACAGGCCGCTGCCACAGCCCCCGCCCCCGTCACTGCGAGGAGGCGCAGCCGACGTGGCAGTCGGTTGGGGGTATCCCGGCGCCGAGGACTGCCTTGGGAGATTGCTTCGCGATGCACGCAATGACGGGATGTTGGATGGCCGGGGAACCTGTATGCGCGTCACTGCGAGGCGCCGCAGGGGCCGGGGCAGCCTCCGAAACCGGGCACGTCACCCGGCGCACCCTTGGCCCCCGTTGGGGGTGCTTTATACTCCCGGCCATTGGGGAACCGAACGGGAGATTCGGGTGGGCAAGGCATATCAGGGGGAATGGCGGGCCATGGCGCTCAATGGGCTGCGCGCGGGCCTGCTGCTGGCGCTGGCCGCAATCACGGCGGGCTGTGCGACGCTGGCGCCATCGCCGCCGTCGGATCAGAGCAATATCTGCGAGATCTTCCGCGAGCAGCCGCGCTGGTACGACTACGCCCGCGACTCCGAACGCGAATGGGGCACGCCCATCGCCACGCAGATGTCGTTCATCCAGCAGGAGTCCTCGTTCCGCAGCCATGTGCGCCCGGATCGCGAACGCCTGCTCGGTGTCATCCCGTGGCGCCGGCCCTCCTCTGCCTACGGCTATGCCCAGGCGCAGGACCCGGTCTGGGGCGAATACCGCGAGGATGCCGGCAGCCGGATGGCACGGCGCACGCACATGAAGCACGCGACCGACTTTATCGGCTGGTACAACGCGCGCACCCAGCGCATCACCGGGGTCTCATTGAACAACCCCGAGCACCTCTACCTCGCCTATCACGAGGGCCAGGGCGGTTATAACCGCGGCAGTTACCGCAGTAAACCGCAGGTCCAGGCGGCCGCGCGCCAGGTCGCCCAGCGCGCCAACCGCTACGACTCCCAGTTGCAAAGCTGCGAGTCCGAGTTCCGCTGCCGCCGCTTCTACCAGTTCGGGCCGTTCTGCCGGCAGTAGCCATAGCCGAACGGAACGCGCTCAACCCCCGTCATCGCGAGCCGAGCGAAGCGATCTCCCAACGCAGGCACCGACGTTGGGGCAGACCCGACAGGCTGCCGCGTCGGCTGCGCCTCCTCGCAG
>NZ_KB899541.1:0-50061 GCF_000378305.1 Thioalkalivibrio sp. ALJ12 | reverse complement strand
AAGCCCGGCGCGTCCACACAGCCGTCATCGCGAGCCGAGCGAAGCGATCTCCCAACGCAGGCACCAACGTTGGGGCAGACCCGACAGACTGCCGCGTCGGCTGCGCCTCCTCGCAGTGACGGGGGATCGCGGACGACGCGATGGTGGTACTTGAGGGAACCTCGGCCCCTGTGTTCCAGTCTTCCGGGACACCCCCCTTTAGCCGATACAAGGACGCACCATGAGCGACAATCCCACCGCAGGCTTTCGCTTGAACCACACCATGCTGCGCGTGAAGGATCCGCAGAAGGCGCTGGACTTCTACCAGCGGGTGTTCGGCATGCAGCTGATCAAGACGCTGGACTTCCCGGAGTTCGAGTTCACGCTCTACTTCCTGGCGCAAATCGGCGAGGACGAGCCGCACCCGCCCAAGGATGGCGGGGAGGCCACCCGCTGGATGTTCAGCCAGCGCGGCATCCTGGAGCTGACCTACAACTACGGCACCGAAAAGGACGCCGACTTCCACTACCACGACGGCAACGAGGAGCCGCAGGGCTTCGGCCACATCTGCTTCTCGGTACCCGACCTGGACGCGGCCGTGCACTGGTTCGACGAGAACGATGTCGAGTTCGTGAAGCGCCCGGACGAAGGCGGGCTGAAGGACATCGCTTTCGTGAAGGACGTGGACGGCTACTGGATCGAGATCCTGGAGCCGGCGCGACTGACCGGGCTGGGGAAGTAGCAGACCCCAAGCCCTCGTAATGCCCGCGTTTGTTCGCGGGCAAGAGTTTTATTGCATATGCGCAGACGTATTTCGTTTCGCAATTCGTGTATGATGCGCGCTGAGTAGATTCATCCGATTTTCGCCGGGCCTTGTTCCGGCCCGCCCGAGTACCCCCTGAAATGTCCGAATCCCCCTCCTTCGCCGAACTCGGCCTTTCCGAGTCGTTGGCCCGTGCCCTGTTGCAACTGGGCTTTACCACCCCGACCCCGGTCCAGGCCGCGTGTATCCCGGCCCTGCTGGCCGGCGACGACGTGCTGGGCGAGGCCCAGACCGGCACCGGCAAGACCGGCGCCTTCGGCCTGCCGCTGATCGACTCGATCGATCCCGCGCAGCGTCGCGTGCAGGCGCTGATCCTGGCGCCGACCCGCGAGCTGGCCGGCCAGGTCGCCACCGCCCTGGAGGGCTTCGCGGCCAGTATCGACGGGCTCGAGATCCTGCCGGTCTACGGCGGCCAGCCCATGGGCGTGCAGATCCGCGCCCTGCGCGATGGTGCGCAGGTCGTGGTCGGAACGCCCGGCCGCGTGGTCGACCACATCAAGCGCGGCACGCTGACACTGGATGCGCTGCGCATGGTGGTGCTGGACGAGGCCGACGAGATGCTGCGCATGGGCTTTGTCGAGGAGATCGAATGGATCCTCGAACAGACCCCGGCCGAACGCCAGACCACGCTGTTCTCCGCGACCATGCCGGCGCCGATTCGCCGCATCGCGCACCGCCACATGCGCGAGCCGCAGGAGATCCGCATTGGCGCGGGCAACGAGGCCGGCACCGACATCGATCAGAGCTACTGCCTGGTGGACCAGCGCCACAAGACCGAGGCCCTGGGCCGGATGATCGAGGTGGAGCCGGAACTGGACGCGGCGATCGTATTCGCCCGTACCAAGGCCGCCACCGCCGAGATCGCCGAGGCCCTGAACGCACAGGGCGTGCAGTCCTCCCCGCTCAATGGCGACATGGAACAGGGCGAACGCGAGCGCGTGGTCGCCGACCTGCGCGATGGTCATCTGGACGTGATCGTGGCCACCGACGTGGCCGCCCGCGGCATCGACGTCCCGCGCATCACCCATGTCTTCAACTACGACGCCCCGGGCGATGCCGAGGTGTACGTGCACCGCATCGGCCGTACCGGCCGCGCCGGGCGCAAGGGCCGCGCGATCCTGTTCCTGGAGCCGCGCAAGCGGCGCATGCTACGCGATATCGAACGCCTGACCGGCAAGCCCGTGCGCGAGCAGAAGGTCCCGGATCGCGCCGCCGTGATCGCCCGCCGCGAGGAGCGCCTGGCCGAGCGTCTGCAGGCCGAGCTGGCCGGCGAAGCGTCGCCGCAGCTCGACGCCCTGCTGGACCGGCTGCTGGCCAACGGCCAGATGGGCGAACGCGATCTCGCCCGCGCCCTGCTCGCCCTGGCGACCCAGGGCACGCCGCTGGATGGCACGCCCAACGCGCACGATCCCGTGACGGCGGCCGCCAGCCGCCCCGAACGCGACAGTCATCGTGCGGATCGCAACCGTGACCGCGCCCCCCGCCCCAGCCGCGGCAAGGACCGCGGGCCGGAAGCGGACATGGTGCGCTACTACATGCCGGTCGGGCGTAACCACGGCATCGCCCCCGGCGCCATTGTCGGGGCGCTGGCCAACGAGGGTGGCCTGAACGGCCGCGACATCGGCCGGATCGGCCTGCAGGACGACCACAGCCATGTGGACCTGCCGGCCGCGCTGGACGAGGCCGCGGTGCGCCGCCTGGGCAATATCCATATCGCCAACCGTCGCCTGGAAATGGCGCGCTCTGTCCCGACTCGCGACTCGCGTGCGACCGAGCGCCACGCCCCGGCTGCGCGCAAGCCCCACGGCCCGGGCAAGCCGGCCGCCAAGCGGCGTGGCCCGGCTCCGGCCAACGGCAAGCGCCCGGCCTATGCGGCCGCCGGAAAGCCGCGCAAGGCACCGGGCCGCAAGGCCAACGCCAGCCGCGGTGACGGCACCCTGTCGGTCAAGCGCCGCTCCGCCTGATCAAGGCCAGGACCCGCGCGCCGGTCATTGACGGCCGGCGCGCGGTTACCTCAACCCAATAAAGCATCCACGATGTCGGCCAGGCGATCCGCCAGGCCGGCACCGCGGTGTTGTGCCCGCTGTTCGTCGCCGTCTTGATACTTGCCGGTGCGCACCAGACAGGCGGTCAGACCCGCGGCGCGTGCGCCGTCCACATCCCCCGACACATCGTCGCCCACCATCAGCACCTGCTCCGGTGGCAGATCCAGATCCGCAATCGCCGCATGGAACAGCCGGGCATCCGGCTTGCCGAAGTTCTCGGCCTTCAGATCGGCGGCGTACTCCAGCGCACGCACGAACGGGCCGATATCCAGCGACAGGCCATCCGCCTCGCGAAAATAGCGGTTGGTCCCCATCACCCACAGCGGTGCGCCCTCCATCAACACGCGAAACGCGCGGTTGAGCACGGCGTAGTCGAACGCGGCGCCCATATCCCCCAGCACAACCACATCCGGATCGCCCGTGGGCACGCCCTCGAACTCGGGTTCCAGCGCCGGGTGCACCAGCAGCAGCGGGCTGCGGGACTCGGACTCGAGCCGCTCGCGGATCGCGGAGGGGGCCGTCGTCAACTGCGCAGACTCGAACGCGAAGCCGAGGCCGGCCAGCTTGTCGATGATGGCCGCGCGTGGCTCGCGCGTGGTGTTGGTGATCAGACGGATCGGGAGCCCGGCGGCCTGTGCCCGCTGCACGGCCTCGATGGCGCCCGGGAGGGCCTCGCCGCCCACGTACAGCACACCGGAGAGGTCCAGCAACAGCGCGCGAACCTGCTCCATTCCCTCCGGCATAGAGTTAAGCATGAGTATCCCCCTTGCCGCGGCACTTCACGCGGTATCCGGCCGGGACCCATGGGTCCCGACTCGGGGCACGGGTGTGCCCTTTACCCGATTCAACGCCGAATCAGGCGATGAAGCAACTCGAACTTGCCATTGGTGTGTTCGGTCCGCCCGGCGTCGTTGCGCCACTCCCAGCGACTGTCCGGGAACAACGCCCGCATGTCCGCCATCTCGCAGTGAAACGGCGGCCCGCCCTCGCGCCCGGTCTGCATGAAGCACGCGAACAGCTCGCCGTCCGGACGCAGCCAGGCATGCAGCTGCTGCTCGTAGGCGGGCCACTGCTCGGGCGGGATCGCGCACAGGGAGGTCTGCTCGTAGACGCCATCCACCGGCGTCTCCGGCTGCCATGCCAGCATGTCGGCCTGGACGACCTCCGCCTCCAGCCCCTCCCGCTCCAGCTGTTCGCGCAGATGCCGCACTGGCGTGGGCGCCACATCCAGACCGATCGGGTAATATCCGTGGCGGGCCAGGGCCGGGACCTCGTGTCCGAAACCGCAGCCCGGCACCACGATCCGTGCGCCTTTCGCCAGATCGGTGATCGCCAGCCACGCTTCCAGCGACGGGCTGGGGCCACCGCGATCCCAGCGCGTGGAGCCCTCCTGATAGCGGGACTCCCAGTCGGCCTCCGCATCCAGGGCGGCGTTAACGGTCGACGACTCTTCGGAATTTTGCATCTCTCTCCTTCCCTGCGGACGATGGAACCAGTAATGAACGGACCCTACCAAACTGGAAACGACTCAATGGAGGCCGCAATGGACCGCAACGACCTGCCCTACCGCATCCACCGCCAGGAACTCGGGCCGATGGAGAACTTCGTCTACCTGATCGAGGACATGGCGAGCCGCCGCGCGGCGGTGGTGGACCCGGCCTGGGAGCCGGACGCGATCCTCAACCAGGCGCGCGAGCAGGACGTGACCATCTCCGACATCCTGCTGACCCACAGCCACCACGACCACATCAACGGCGTCGAGGCGATCCTGGAGCAGTACCCCAATGCCCGACTGCATATCCTCAAGCCCGAGGCCGAGTTCTGGGGCAAGGAGCTGGAGCGCCCTGAACTCCACCACGGCGGCGACACGATGAAGCTGGGCGATACCGAAATCCGCTTCCTGCACACGCCCGGCCACACCCCCGGCTCCGCCTGCTTCCACATGCCGGCCGGCGACGACCTGATTACCGGTGACACGCTGTTTGTGTTCGGCTGCGGCCGCTGCGACCTGTCCGGGGGCGACCCCGAGCAGATGTTCCATACGCTGAACGGGCTGCGCGAGGGGCTCCCGGCGCATACCTGCATCCACCCGGGCCACAACTATGCGGAGAAGGCCGAATCCACCCTGGCGGAACAGGACGAGGGCAACCCGTTTCTGCACTTCCACGACCAGGACGAATTCGTCCACTACCGCATGCACGAACACGACCGGGTGCGCTCCACGCCCTACCATCCCATCCCGCGCGGCTGAGGCAAATCGCTCATGGCGCTTGCATCCCTCGGGACCAATCGCGATAATGCGCGCCTTCAGTCGATGCGCCCGTAGCTCAGCTGGATAGAGTACCTGGCTACGAACCAGGTGGTCGGAGGTTCGAATCCTTCCGGGCGCGCCATATTCCCGAGAAAGGGCCCCCACATCGGGTGGCCCTTTTTCATTTGTCCGATCTCAAAGGACTCGAACCTCCGATAAATTCGTTGGTTCGATCCCGAGCGCAGCGAGGAACGTGTCGGACACGGGCCGACACCCGAAAGGGCCAGGCGCGCAGCGCCGCCGCTATCCTTCCGGGCGCGCCATATTTCAGAGAGAGGGCATCCAGATCCGGGTGCCCTTTTTCATTTGCAGGAAGCCCCAAGAAACCGAACCGCCGGATGAACGCGGCGGCCCGGCCGACCAAGCAAACAGCCCCTCATGTACCAGACCACTGCCCCCGCTCCCGACTCCATCCCCGGCCTCCGTCCCTGCTGGATGGATGCGCTGATCACACCAAAGGCCTCTACCCGCCTGCGGCACGTCGCCCTGGGCCTGGTGCTGGCGATCGCCCTGCTGGCCGCGGAGCTTGAAGCCGCGGCGGCGGGCTGGATCCTGCTCGGCCTGCTGGGCTCAGTCGCGGTGCTGGCCCTCTCGGTCGATCCGCGCTGGCTCTACCGCATGGCCTATCCGGGCGTGGTCGTACTGGCGGTGGCCGTCGCCGTACCCACCGCCTATGCCGCCTACATCCTGGGTCTGGCCGGGGCCGTCGCACCGGCGACCGGGTTCGCCCTGATCGCCCTGGCGGCCACACTGTTAGGCCCCGAGGAAGGCAGCCGCTGGCTGGAGCGCCGCAGCCGCGAAGAGGACCGCCTGCGCCGCACCTGATCAGCACGGGCACCTTTCCCGCCCCGCCAGGCCAGGCCAGGCCAGGCCAGCCAGCAGCCAGTCACGTGACGAGCTCCCCTGGAACCATCTGGCACGGTTCAAAGCACCGAAATTGGCGGGTCGATCTCCGGACGCCCCTGGAGCTGGAGCTGAAGATCCCCTGGCGAACGCGTAGCCGAAACCGCAAGCACAAAAAAGCCGGACACCCCGTCAAGGGGATGCCCGGCGCAATCGAACAGCCGAGGCGGACTAGCCCCAGATGTCGTAGGTGATGCCCTTGTACCAACCTCGGGTGTATTCGGCTTCCCGCTTCCTGAAATCCGCGCTCTCGCCGGAGGGACTCACGCCCCCTGAACCGTCCACACCCGCCTGAGCTCCATCCTTGTATTGATACACGGCCGCAACACTGACCCCATGATCGGGCGTAATCAAGCTGTAGCAGGTGTTGGCGGACGAGGGATCGAAGGGCTCCTGATCCATCAGTTCGCGCACGATCGCCGCGGCGACGATCTTGCCCTGGTTGTTGGCCGAATGACCGGACTTCGGCATGGCACCGGCCACGCTCGAATCCCCCAGTACGTAGATGTTGTCGTCCATGTCCGACTTGAAGGTGCGCTGATCCACCGGGACCCAGCCCTCGTCATTGGTCAGGCCGACATCGTGGGCAATCTTCGCCGCATGCTGATGCGGTATGAAGTTCATCACGTCGGCCTTCACCCGCTCGAAGCCCTCTTCGGTGATCGCCATCTTCTCGCCAACGTCGATCTCCTGGACGTTGCCACCGTCGGACGCACCACGCCACTCGATCATGTCGCCGTAGTGCTCTTCCCAGCCTTCCTCGAACAGGCCCTGCTTGGAGAAGTTGTCCTTGGCGTCGAGCACGATGATCTTGGATTTGGGCTTTTCCTGCTTGAAGTAATGCGCGATCAGCGAGACACGTTCGTACGGCCCCGGCGGGCAGCGGAACGGGTTTGGTGGGGCGACCATCACGAACACGCCGCCATCCGGCATGTCGGTCAGTTGCGAACGCAAGATGCGGGTCTGCTCCCCGGCCTTCCAGGCGTGCGGGATCGCCTCGGCGTCGTCTTCGGAAATCCCTTCGACCGCGTCATAGCGAAAGTCGATACCCGGCGACATCACCAGCTTGTCGTACTTGACCTCGTCGCCTCCGGCCAGATGGACGCGACGCTTGTCCGCATCCACAGCCGTCACCGAGTCCGCGACGACCTTGATCCCGTGCCGGTCACGCAGGGCGTCGTACGTCTGGGCGATATTGTCCATGTCCTCGAACCCCGCGATCACCCAGTTACTGCCGTAACAGGTGTGGTAGGTCGAATTGGGCTCGATAAGGGTCACGTCCAGCCCCGGAGAAAACGTCTTCAGGTACTTGGCGGCCGTTGCCCCACCCGAACCGCCGCCGACCACGACGATACGTGCGCCATTGGAATAACCACCGGCGATCGCGCCACTGACCCCTGTGACGGAAGCCAGACTCGTAATGCCGAACGCCTGCAAGAAGCGGCGTCGATTGAACTGTTGCATGATGGACCCCCTGTTCAGAATCGGGCGAAGTACGACGCCATGGCGTCGATTTCTTCGTCGGTGTAACCCTTGGCGTGACGATCCATGATCGTCGCGTCACGATCGCCATCACGGAATGCCCGCATCTGATTGGCAATCAACTCCGGTGACAGACGAGCGAGATCCGGTACGCCTTCTTCGGCACCCGCGGCGTTGTGACATGCCTTGCACGACGCCGCCATTAGCTGCCCTCGAGTCACTTCGTCGTTATCCGCCAGCACAGTGCCGGGCACCGCGGCGGCCATCAGCAGCGAGGCCGCAAACCCCGCCATGTATGTACGCGTCATCATTGAACAAACTCCTCCACTTGATGTGAATAGCCACTTTGTCGGCCGCCTTCTGGGGCTGCCTTCCTCCTCGATCCCGGTGTTGGCCCCGGGTTGAATGGTCTGACATTCCTTATCCGGCCTCTGTCCCTGCACTCACAGGGACCGGACATTCCCTGAACACCCCGCCAAAAAAGGGTCGGGCATGCGTACCCGACCCAAGCGACGGAGAACAATCATGTTGCCGGTTCGCAGCGGAACCGCCGGCATCCTGGCCGGACAACATGCTTCCTTCCGACAGCCGGCTTGTCCGCAAAACTCAAGCCGGCCACTGACCCTTGTTTCCGCACGAACGCTGCACGCCCCTCTCCAGGAGGGAGGGTGCCACCAACGCTTCAATGGCAGGGGGTCCATTCGCGGTGATGAATTCGCGGGCCAAGGGTCTCGGCCTTGTCCTTGGGGCCGACAGCAAACTTCACGCCAGCTTAATAAAAAACTCTTAATCCGTGAGTTACAGGTTATGTGGAAGCGGACAGTCGTTGCAGATCGCATCGTTGTTGCAACGCTTTTGCAACAGCACTCCCAAACGTTCGAATATATACACCCATTACTTTTTCAGAATGTAAAGACGATGTTTCCGCGGGAGATTGTCATATGAACAGGCAGATATCGGAGTCCCCGGCGAACTCAAAAAAAGCCGCCGCACCCGCGTATTCCAGTCCGTCGATGAACTCGTCGGTGTCCATGTCGAAGAGGTCTACGGTCATCTGGCAGGCGATCATGCGCACGTCGGCCTCCAGACACATCTCGCGCAGTTCCTCGAGATCGGAGACCCCCTTCGCGGCCATCTTCTTTTTCATCATGGTCGTCATCATGCGCTGCATGCCCGGCAGCCCCTGGAGCATCACCGGCATGGGCATGGGCATCGGCATCCCCGGATTGCCCAGCGAAGTGACCTGCAGATCCATCTTCTTGCGCAACAGCTGCAGTCCGTAGAAGGTAAAGAACACCTCCACTTCATAGCCGAGCGCGGCCGCCGTCGAGGCCAGAATGAACGGGGGATAGCCCCAGTCCAGACTGCCCTTGGTGGCGATAATCGCCAGCTTCTTCTGCTCGCTCATAAGAGACTTCCTTCGATTTCGTAAAAAGCAGACCCTCGCCTACATGGATCCTCGGTTGCCCCCGTCCGCTTTCGCGCGGCGCGTTCGATTCCAGTCGCGGATCATGGTGCAGCCCACGCACAACCCGAGGGCCGCCAGCGTGCCCCAGATGGATATGGGGACCATCACCATCGCCAATACAAAAAGAACCCAGGCCATCACGGTCATTGTTTTCTCCTCGGCTCCCTTGAAGCCGGTCGGTCAGTGGGGCATCCAGGGCCCCGGGGGCCCGCCACCCTGAAACGGGTTGAACATGTTCATCGTGCCCATCGGTCCGCCCACGTTTCGGTTCAGGTTCCACATGTCCCGCTGCATGCCGGACGTGGAGGCGGCCATCAGCTCGGTATCGCGCGTCATCGAGGCAATGCTGAGCTGCATCGCCGCGGTGTCCTCGCTGATGGTCCCGACATGGCTGTCCACCCGTTCCATGCTGGCGGCGATCTGCTGCATTCGTTCGTCTACATCCGACATGTGCCCCGCGATCACGGAGAGATCGCGATCGACCACACGCGTCATCTTGCTAATCTCCTCGGTCAGCCGGCTGACGTCGTTGGTGAGACTGGTGATCAGCCAGAACCCGTAAATCGCCAGGATGATGAAGGCCGTCAGGGCCGAGTACACGACAAGCTCCAGTCGTCGGGCCCTCAGATAGGCCTCATCCGCCTCCTCCGCAATACGTTCGTACTCCGGCGGATCAACGCCGGGCCCATGGGACGTTCTCGCATAGGGGTCCTCAGTCGCCATCAGAACTCACCCCGTGCGGCGCGATCGATGATGGTCTCGAGCGACTCTTGGACAAACAGCGCCTGTTCGTAGAGTTCTTCCGGCAACGGCCGGCCACCGTGGATCATCGGATCGAGGTTCAGCGTCATCAGCCAGAGCTGGCCCTCTTCGTCTTCCTGGAGCACGATGCGGCAGGGGAGATAGGCCGCCATGGCCTGGCTGTGCCGCACCATCTGCGCGGCGATTCTCGCGTCGCAGAACATGTAGATCTTCAGGAACGGGAAGTCTTCACCAGTAACGTTACGCACCTCCTCGCTCATCGGCATTTCGCCAACGTTGGCAATATTCAGTTCGTTGGCGACCATCCTCAGCGTGTCTTCCACCTCGCCAACGTCCAGGCCTTCTTCGACCTTTCTCTTGTATACCGTGGCCTCGGCCATATCGCCGGTTTCCAGCACCGTGCGCGCCATGCGCGCGTAGACCGTCGTGGCCTGTGAATCGAGGGCCCGAGCGCCCCCGGCGTAGGGTTGAAGAACGTAGATCGCATAGCCGACAGCGATCACGGCCAGCAGGCCGATAATGGCCAGTACATTCCAGATCACTCGCATGCCTCTATCCTCCTTTGGTGCCTTGTCAGGCTTGTTGTGAGAGCGGCGCGTCTTGTTGTTCGTATTCGCGGTCTCGCTTGCACTGTTGGTCGTCCGGCTCTACTTCCGGCGCCGCCGCCCGGGCTTGCCGAATAACGCGATCGCCAGGGCCTCCAGTTCCCGTGAAGCCTTGCCACGGGGTTCCAATTCGCGCACGGACAGTCCTTCGCTGAACGAACGACGAAACGCCATGCGTTGTTTCAATCGGGGAGCGAGTCGTTTCACGCCCGGGATCTGCCCCAGTGCGTCAAAGGTCTCGTCGGTTTCACGGACCGCCTGGTGCGTATCCGCTCGGTTAATGAACACCAGGATTTGCGGACGTCCGTCCGTCTGGTGTGACTCCTGTACCCGGCGCACGAAACGCTGGGTGGACCAGACATCGGCCTGACTCGGGGGGACGGGGATCAACAAGCGATCCGCACTCTCCAAAGCCTCGAACAAGGACCCCATGTCGGATGCACCCACATCGACGAGGATCTCCTGCCAAGCCTGCTGACCCTGTTCCGCAACCGCCTTGAGCGACGTTGCATGCTCCAGCGCAGGTATGTAGCCCTCTTCCTCGCGAACCTCCAGGACATCGGTAAGGGTCCCCTGGGGATCCAGATCAACCGTGCATACCGAGCGCCCCTGCTCGAGCAGCCAGAGTGCGAGATTGAAGGTAACGGTGCTCTTGCCCGTACCGCCTTTCAGATTGGCTACGACGGTGCGCATGCATACTCCCGCGGTTCAGCGTGTTGCCTGGGGAAAAATGGGCCCGCCCCTGGTGGACGGGCCCCACGGATGACCGGCAACCTCAGTTGCGGTCACCCTCGCCCTGCGGCATCTGCTGCTGCGGCATTTGCTGCGGCATCTGCTGCTGCATCGGGCCGCCATAGCCCGGGCCCCAGCCGTAGCCAGGATGGCCGTAGTAACCCGGGCCATAACCATGCCCGTGACCATAGCCATGACCGCGGCCGTGACCGTGACCATAGCCATGGCCGTGACCGCGACCGCGGGCGGAGAAGTCAAAGTCGCCCATCATGTCGCTCATCATGTCGCCCATGCCCCAGCCACGGCCGTAGCCCGGGCCGCCGAAGAACGGCGTGCCGTAACCCGGGCCGTAGTGCCCCGGGCCGTAGTGCCCCGGGCCGAAATGCCCAGGACCAGGACCATAGCCGTAACCCGGGCCATAACCGGGCCCGCCCCACTGGGCAGATGCCATCATCGGAACGGCCAGGCCGCCCATGGAAACCGCAAGAACGGCTGCTTTAATGAAAGTCTTCATGGTGTTCCCTCCATTTGGAGTGTGTTGCCCTCGATATTCGTGACGCCGGGACGAAGAGGGCGGTCCCGCACCGGCGCTTTACTTATGCCCTCAGGGTGTGAACGGAAACCCGCCCATACCCCACGGCATCATCCAGGGGAATGGCCCACCAGCTGGGCCTCCCCATCCACCGGGCCCGAAAGGTCCGGGGTACGCCCCGTAAGGGCCCGGATACCCGGAATACGGACCTCCATGTCCGTGGTAACCCCATTGGGGTTGACCGGGGTGAGTCCGTGGTGCCAGCACGTCGGCACGCTCCCGAGTTCTGGTGGGGTCGTAGTCCGGGTCCGGGAACTGCAACCTGGGCTGCGCCGCCTCCGCGGCTGGGAACTCCGGCGCCGGCGCCACGCCGGCCCAGGGGTTCACACGCTCGCGCGCCTCGACACTGGCACCGGAGACCCCCCAGGCCAGAACGACGGCCACGAGCAGCCCGAGGACAGGCTTGCCCCTTCCGGCTGCCAGCCCGCGAGCGCATGAACCGATGTGCACGGCGTTCACCATCGGTCGCTCAGTAGCCGCCCTGCTCTTCCATAGCCTCGCGGCGCTCGCGCATGGCCTCCATGCGTTTTTCGCGCTGGCGTTCCATCTCTTCCATGTACGCCTCGCGGCCCTTTTCCATGGCTTTCATTCGGGCTTCGTGCATGGCCTGCATCTCTTCCATGTACTCCTGGCGCTCGGCGTGCTGCTTCTTGATGCGCTCGCGCATTTCTTCCGGCATGTCCTCGGGCAGGTCATCCGGATCGAACTCGGGCATGGAGCCATATCCCGGCCCGTGCATCGGGCCCGGCATGCCGTATTGCGGCTGCGGGCCGTAGCCGTGTCCGTAGCCGTGTCCGTATCCCGGCCCGTAGCCCGGATAGCCCTGGCCGTAGCCGTGGCCATAACCCTGTCCATGACCCTGGCCGTAGCCGCGGCCATAGCCGTGACCATGACTGCGACCGGACATGCCGAAGCCCATGTCGCCGGAGAACTGCCGCTGCTGCATCATCCCGCCGCCGGGATGACCACCCCAGCCGTGTCCGCCCTGAGGCCCGTGGCCATAGGGACCCATGGGTGCGCCCTGCTGGGCCATCTGGCCACTGGCGCCGTCCTGGTCATTGGCATAGTCGTCGGCCTGGGCCGCACCCAACGCCAGGGCCGTGGCCATGGCGAGTCCGGTCAGCCCTGTGATCAACGGTTTTTCAAATGTTTTCTTCATTGCGTACCTCCAGATTGAATAGAGAATCGAGATCGTTCATTTCAGACGGATCCCGCGTCGCCCGCGGCCTTTGGCGGATCCGCCACTGCTGCCCCCTGTACCCTTGCGCGCACCGCTCGAACGGCCCGCCGTACTGGAGGTCTTGCCTCCTTCTGATGCGGACGACTGGCTGGTCGCCTTCTTCTTGCTGGACTCGGAACTGGATGGGGTCTTGCCCGCCGGCTGGCCGGAGGCCGTAGTACCGGACCGGCTGGACGAGGACCTGGAAGAGGTCTTTGCAGACCGGCCACCGCTCTTCCCCGCTTGCGTCGGTTTCGTACTGGTCTTGCGCACTGTTTTCTGCTTTGTGGCCGGCGCGGCGCTCGTACGCCGGGAAGAACCCTGCCCGGAACCTGACTGCGCTTTCGCAGCGGGGGAGGTGTCCTCGTTCTTCGACTTCGTGCGACTGGATTTCGGCGGTGGTTCCGCGGGGGCCTCGGGGTGTTCCGGACCGACGGAGGAATCGGCCCCATTGGGGGCTTCGACGGTCGACCCACCCGATGTGTGGGCCGGGCCCGAGCCCTGCGGGCCAGAACCGGAACCACCCGGTTGCGGACCCGCGCCGCCACTCGGCCCCCCCGGCCCACCGCCCCCGCGCCACCAGTTACGCAGCAGGCGGAAGATCGCCAGCGCCAGGTCCCGCATCCCTTCGAGGAATGCCAGCACGAGGCTCTTCAGATACAGGCCGGCCAACTGGACCGCCTGAGTAACCGGACCACCATCGCGCGGACCAAACAGGTCCTTCTGCTGACCCGAACCCAGGGGCGCCTGCCCAGGGCCGGCGGAATACGCGGCGTTACCACCGTCGGCATCGACCGTTGAGGGACAGAAAGCCCGCCGACCGGATATACAGCCCAGCGGGATCACTAGCAGGGTCAGCAGCGTGGCCACCACGGTGCCGAACATCAGCGAGATCGCCATGCCCTGGAAGATGGGATCGAACAAGATCACGCTGGACCCGGCCAGAAGCGCGAAGGCGGTGATGATGATCGGGCGCGTACGGGCCTGGCAGGCCATGATCATGGCCTCGCGCACGTCATGGCCCTGATCGACGGCCTGACGGCCGAAGTCCACCAGCAGTATGGAGTTGCGCACGATGATCCCCGCGAGGGCGATAAACCCGATCATCGAGGTCGCCGTGAACTCAGCGTTGAGCAGCCAATGGCCGGGGATGATCCCGATCAGCGTCAACGGGATCGGCGCCATGATGATGCCCGGCAAAACAAAGTTGCCGAACTCCCAGACGACCAGCATGTAGATCAGGATCAGCGCGATCGCGAAGGCGATGCCCATATCGCGGAAAGTCTCGTAGGTGACCGTCCACTCGCCGCCCCACTCGAATGCCACCGATCCGTCGTTGGCTGGGGGCCCGATCCAGTGCGGCTGCACTTCGCTGCCGTCCGGTGCCGTGTAGTCCGCGAGCTGCTGCTGGACCTCGAGCATGCCGTACACCGGCGCAGCCAGGCGCCCCACGACCTCGCCCGTCACATACTCCACCGGGCGCAGGTTCTTGTGGTAGATCGGCTCGTCCTGCGGGCGCTGGACGAAGCCACCCAGCTCGACCAGCGGGATCAGATCACCATTGCGCGACGCTACCGGGAGCAGCTCCATCTGCCGCACGTCTACCCGCTGTTCGTGTGGCAGCCGCAGCTGGATCAGGTGTGGCTCGACCAGGGACTGGGCTTTCACGTCGCCCACGATCCGACCGTCGAGCGCGGTCTGCAGGGTGCGGTTGACCGCCTCCACCGTGACACCGCGACGCAGCGCCTTGTCTCGGTCGACTTCGAAGTGCCAAACGTTGTGCGGCGCCTGCAGGAAGGTGTCCACGTCGTCGATGTGCTCGGCACCGGCGAACATCTGCTCCAGATCGCGGGCAACCGTCCGCCGCGTACTGGCATCCGGCCCGTAGACCTCGGCGACCACCGACTGGAGCACCGGGGGGCCCGGCGGCATCTCGACCACCTGGATGCGAGCACCCGCGGCTGCCGCGAGCGGTGCGAGCCGCTCGCGCGCCTCCGTGGCGATCTCGTGGCTGGAGCGGCGGCGATCTCCTTTGTCCACCAGCTGCACCTGCAGATCGCCCTGCCAGGGCTTGTCCCTCAGGTAGTAGTGCCGCACAAGACCGTTAAAGTTGAACGGCGAAGCAGTCCCGACGTAGCTTTGCACGCCGGTGACTTCGTCGAAGCCGCGCAGCACACCGGCCATTTCCTCGCTCAGCGTGGCGGTCTCGGTCAGCGCCGTCCCCTCCGGGAAGTTGACTATCACCTGGAACTCGGGCTTGTTGTCCAGCGGCAGCATCTTCACGCGCACGTCAGTGGTGAAGAACAGGCTGACGACCAGGAAAAACACCAACACAATCCCGATCAGAAACGCGTAGCCGCGCCAGCGGTGATCGGCCAGCCCGGGTATCGCCCAGCGAAAGAACCCACCCAGTCGTTCGGCCTGGCGGTGCTCCTTCTCCGTCGCCTTGGCGAGATAGCCCATGCTGGGTCGCAGCCGTTGAGTCAGCCAGGGGGTAAAGACAAACGCGGCCACCAGAGAGAACAGCATCGCCACCGACCCCAGCACCGGGATCGGCTGCATGTACGGGCCCATCATTCCGGACACGAAGCCCATGGGCAGAAGTGCCGCGATTACGGTAAACGTGGCCAGAATCGTGGGATTGCCCACCTCGCGGACCGCATCAACCGAGGTCTCGGCATCGATCCCGCGTTTCATCAGCCAGCGGCGATAGATGTTTTCCACCACCACGATGGCATCGTCGACCAGGATCCCGATGGCAAAGATCAGGGCAAACAGGCTTACGCGGTCGATGGTGTATCCCAGCACCCATGCACTGAAGACCGTGAACAGGATGACCACGGGGATGACCACCAGCACCACGATGGCCGCACGCACCCCGAGGAACAGCCCCACCAGGATGGTCACCGCAAACGTCGCGATGAAGAGCTTGAAGATCAGCTCGTTGACCTTGTCGTTGGCGGTCTTGCCGTAATCGCGCGAGACGGCGACCTCGACATTGTCGGGGATGGTGTCGCCCTTGAGCTGCTCGAGGCGCTCCAGTACGCCGTTCGCCACCGTTACCCCGTTACTGCCTGGCTTCTTCGCAATCGCGAGCGTCACAGCGGCAGCACCATTCGCCGCTGCATCCGGGTCCGCGGCGGCGGCGCCGGAGTAGTGGCGCACGAACTGATCAACCTCGCCCGGGCCGTAGATCACCTCGGCCACGTCGCGCAGGTAGACCGGCTGCCCGTCGTCCACCGCCACCAGCAGTCTTTCCAGGTCCTGTGCCCCGGTGAAAAAGCGCCCCGTATACACCGGCGTGCTGAGGCCGCCGCTCTCGATGCGTCCAGCGGTGTCTTCCAGATTGGCCGCCTGGATCGCTTGCTCGACCTGATCCAGGCTCACCCCGAACCCGGTCAGGCGATCGGGCTGCACCTCTACCCGAAGCGTCTCTTTGCGACCGCTGACGACAAAGCTCTGGCTGGTATCGGGGACCTCATTCAGCTGCTGTTTGGCCTCCAGCGCAATCTGCCGCAGCAATGCATCGTCCACCTCGTGCGACCAGAAGGTCAGGTTCACGATCGGCACGTCATCCGCACCCTTGGCCCGAACCAGTGGCTCGCTGGCCCCGGGAGGGGTCAGATCGCGATGGGCCAGCAGCTTGTCATGCACCTTGACGATCGACGATTCCATATCCTCGCCGACGTCAAACTGCACGGTGACCATCGCCTCGCCCCGGTGAGAGACGGAGTACACGTTGTCCACGCCCGAAAGCTCGCTCATCAGGCGCTCCAGCGGCCGGGCGACCAGGCTGGCTACCTGCTCCGACGGCACGCCGGGATAGGTCACCATGATGTCGACCATCGGCACCGAGATCTGCGGGTCTTCCTGTCGCGGCGTGACGATGAGCCCGAGGATCCCGATCGCGATACTGGCCAGCAGCAGCAATGGCGACAGCGGCGAATGGATAAACGCGGCCGCCATGCGACCGGCGATGCCGGGCTGATGGTGGTGGTTGTCACCACCGTCTTCCGGCGACGATCCGGAGGGATTGTTGGTGTGTTCAGACATGCGTCGGTGTCGGTTCCTTCCTCACCTACATCTGCGCCCCGGGCGCGAGGCCCGGAGTAGCGGGAGGGTGGTGGTAGCCGGAGGCGCCAGGCGTCGCAGGGGCATGAGAAGGCCGCTGACGCTCGCCCTGCAGCAGGACGTACTCGCCAGGCTCCAGACCCGAGGTCACGACCACCTCGCCATCCCGCACCGCACCGAGCCGGACGGCCCGGATCCGGGACTGGCCTTCGCCGTCGACCACCGCGACGCGCGGCAGCGCCCCGCCCGGAATCAGCGCGCTCTGAGGGATCAGCGCATGGCCGGGTGCGCTGTCGGCTGACGGCAGACCGACCGAAACGTGCATACCCGGGCCTCCGGAGACGCCTCGTGGCAGATCGAACTGCACGGTCACGGTATGCCGACGCGGGTCAGCCATGGGGAAGATCCGGGACACCCGTGCCTGGACCGTGCCCCCGGCATCCAGGCGGGCGGGCACCACATCGCCCTCGGAAAAGGCGGCAACCAGGCGCACCGGTACCTGCGCTTCAATCCGCAGGTAATCGACATAGCCAAACGTGACCAGCGGCTGCCCGGGCTGAACGGTGTCGCCCGGTTCCACATGCTTGCGCATCAGCAATCCGTCGAACGGGGCCTCCGAACGCGTCTCGCGAATGGCCGCATCCAGTTCCTCCACTCGCGCCCGCGCCTGCTCCCAGCGGGCCTGGGCCTGATCGACGCCGACGTAACGGGAGTACAGGTCGGTATGCCGATCCAGCGAAGGATCACCGAACCCCATGAACTGCCCCATGGGCCGGGTGAACATCTGGTCGAACATCGAGGGCATACCCATGCCGGGCATCTGCCCCAGGCTGCGCGACTGAGGCGAGATCATCTCGCGCCCGTACTGCATGCGCGCTTCGTTGATCGCGGCCTCGGCCACCCGCATCTCGGACATGGCCGCGCGCCGCTGGGCCAGCAGACGGTCGTCGGAAATACGTGCCAGGAGCTCGTCCTGCTCGAAGCGATCGCCTTCGGCACCGGTGAGTTCCACGACCCGCCCCGCGGTCTGGGCGCTCAGGGTGACCTCGCGAAACGGAATAACGGTGCCACTGACCGTGCGGTATTCAGGAGCCGCCGCCCGGACCTCGACCATTTGACTGCTGGCGGCAGCCGTACCATAGGCACTCGCCAATATCGTGGCGAGCAGGGACAGGACCACAAGAGCAGCCCTCGATGACCTTGTCACGTTCTCCCTCCTACGCCGGACCCCGGGGCTCCGGCGAGCTCGACGTTCTTTATAAATAGCCCAATTTCGAAGAAACGGGCCTTTTGGCGGCCTGGACGCCTGGAGAGACAGGGAGAGATGACACCGCACCAGTTCGACAGCAGGCCCGCTTCATGCCGGGCGGAGGAAGCAGAGTCTATGCCAATATACGAAACTACTTATTTATCAATAAGTTCATCGATATTTTCTTATTTTTTAAACATGGTGTTGCAACAGCAATGCAACGATCCTGCAACGTACGCGCAACGTTCTGCTGCAATCAGAAAAGGCCTTGCATTTGCTGCCGGGACCATTGCCACCTTTACTTCACTGGCCGTATGCTCGAGACAAGACCTCGCACAAACAAAGCGGGGCGGGAGGAGACATGACCGGTACGGAGTTGGCGAAGATCTGCATACGGCACAGCCGCGATCCCCACCTGATCGTCGACCATCAGAATCAGGTCCTTTACGGAAATCCCGCCTTCTTCCAGCTATTCCGACTATCCGAAGACATACCCCTTTCCCTGGAGCATTTGGGCCCCGTCAACCTGCTTGCCGAATTGCATGCGGCTTCGCCCATGACCGCCACCGAAGTCCCGCCTCACCTCGACTTCAGCACCCGACTCGAACTGCACGGCGAAACCCTGCCGGTGCGCGTGATCACGCAGTCGATCCGCATGCAACGGGACGAACGTCTCCGCCTGTTGACCCTTCAGCCACTGCGCAGGCGCCCCGACGAGAACTGCGAACCCCTGACCTCCAGAGAGGAGGCCCCGGAGGCTGCGTCGGCGGTTGTGGATCCAGTGCATCCGCTGGTTTCCCGGGACCCCGAATGCCGCAAAGCCCTGCACTTCGCCCGCAAGGTGGCGTCGAGTGACGTGCGGGTCGTGTTGCTGGGCGAATCGGGTACGGGCAAGACGCACGTCGCGCGGGCGATGCATGCCCACAGCCCGAGGGCATCCGAACCGTTCATCGAGGTGAACTGTGCGGCCATCCCCGAGGAACTCCTGGAGTCCGAGCTCTTCGGTCACATTCGGGGGGCATTCTCCGGCGCCATCAGCGACCGGGTGGGGCGTTTCGAAGCCGCAGACGGGGGCACGCTTTTTCTCGACGAAATCGGCGAGATGAGCCCGAAGCTGCAAGCCAAGCTTCTGCGCGCGGTGCAGGACGGTACGTTCGAACGTGTGGGGGAGAATCAGCCGCGTTCGGTAAACGTCAGGGTCATATCCGCATCCAATCGCGACCTGACGGCCATGGCCGCGAACAACCAGTTCCGCACCGACCTGTTCTATCGCCTGGCGGTGGCCAGTGTGTACCTGCCGCCACTACGGGAACGCCCGCTCGATCTCGCCGAAGCCATTTCCCAGTTCGAGCAGAGGCACCAGGTGGTTGTGGCCGACGCGTTGCGCAACAAGCTGCTGAACTATTCCTGGCCCGGCAACTTCCGCGAGATGGAAAATGTCTTCCAGTGCATGTGCTTGCGCGCCAAAAATGGGGTCATACATGACTTCCCGCTCTCCGACCCTCTGGCCCCCGGCCTGGCCGGAATGCGGGAGGCCACCTCCAACCTGAACGCAGCGGCACAGGACTATGCCCCTGCCCCCTCGTCCCGGATGGAACACCCCGAAGCGCGACGGCTGCGCGAAGCCCTGGTTGCGAATTCCGGAAACCGCACCCGGGCCGCTCGCGCCCTGGGGATCGACCGCACCACACTCTGGCGCAAGATGCATCGTTACAATATGACCTAGCCACAATCTGATCGAGCCGCCGGACCTGGTCTGGGTCCCGAACCGACCGCCCCGATCGTCCGGGGCGGGGCTTTTCATGTCACACGCAACACACTAGACGGTCAATCGTATGCGCCAGATGTCCCCCCGGGAATTGCAGGATCACCTTGCCGAGACGGACCAGCCGCCGGTCCTGCTGGATGTACGCGAGCCCTGGGAATACCAGCGCTGTCGCATCGACGGCTCGAAGCTGCTCCCGATGGGCGAGATTCCGGCGGCGTACCAGGAGCTGAACCCGGACGACGAGATCGTGGTGATCTGTCACCACGGAGTTCGCAGCCAGCAGGTGTGCTGGTTTCTTCAGCGGGCCGGCTTCAGCAAGGTGATCAATCTGTCCGGCGGCATCGACGCCTGGGCGCGTGACGTCGACCCGCATATGGCGACCTACTGATACCCCGTGCGCGGGCTCCCGGCGCTGTCGGTCATCGTCCCGGCCTGGAACGAGGCACAGTGGCTTCCGCACACCCTGGCAGCCCTGCAGCAAGCCCTCGCGGACGTGGATCGACGAACCGAGATCATCGTAGTCGACAACGCCTCCACGGATTCCACCCCGCAGATCGCACAGCAAGCCGGCTGTCGCGTCGTGTTCGAGCCGGAGCGGCGCATAAGCCGCGCCCGCAACGCGGGTGCCCGGGCCGCCTGCGGCGATTACCTGCTGTTCGTTGATGCCGATACCTGGCCGGACGCCGATCTGATCCGCACGACACTCGACGCCCTGGACAGCGGCAAGGTCTGCGGCGGCGGCGCACGCGTCGCGTTCGATCACCTGACCCATCGCATCTACCGCTGGGGTGCGGCGGCCTGGAACACCCTGTCGGCGCGGCTGGGACTCGCCGCCGGCTGCTACGTCTTCTGCACCCGCGAGGCCTTCGAGGCAGTCGGGGGGTTCAGCGAGCGGGTTTATGCGGGCGAGGAGGTGTTCCTGTCGCGCGCGATGGCGCGCTGGGGCCGCCACCACGGGCAGCGGTTCCGGATGCTGGAGACACCCGTGTTGACCTCGGGACGCAAGGCGGACTGGTTCAGCCCCGCCCAGCACATCCTGGTGGTGCTGCAGGCCCTGCTACTGCCCTGGAGCCTGCGCTCGCGCCGGCTGGCCTGGTTCTGGTACACGCGCCCGAAGGGATGATGAGCGCCCGTTGAGCGCTACTGGCGACGGGCGGCGTCGAGACGCGCCATTAACGTGAGCAGGCGCATGATGTCCGGCGGTGCGGTATCGCCGCGATACTCGCGGTACAGCGTGTCCACGTTGACCGCGATCCGCTCGGCATCCCCCCAGTTGGCGTAGTCGCCCAGCGCGATGTCGAACGCGGCCTCCTCCGCCGGCATTCCGGCTTCGAAACGCGCCCGCGCCTGCGCATCGATGTACACCAGATAGTCACGCACGCGCCGGGCACCGGCCTTGTCGGTGATGGGCCCGTGGCCGGGCACAATCAGCTCGACATCCATCGCCAGGATCCGGTCGATCGCGGCGATCCAGTTGCCCACCGGGCCAGCCCACATGATGGGTGTCCCTTCGATGAACAGGATATCGCCGGTGTAGACGACCCGGTCAGCCGGCACATGCACCAGCACATCCCCCTGGGTGTGAGCGGGACCCACCTCGATCAGCTCCACGGCCTTGTCGCCTACCGTCAGATCGAGCCGCCCGGAAAAGGTGCGGGTCGGGAGTGTCAACTCCACTCCACCGAAATCGAACGCACCGAACGAGCGCTGCAGGTACTGCCCTACCTCGCCCATCGCGCCGCTTTGCGCCATCAGGCCGGCCAGCATCGCCGGCGGCAGCTCCGGCATCTCGTCGGCACTGGCCTGTGAAGCAATGATCTCGGCCTGGTGCACCAGGCGGTTGCCAAAGGTGTGGTCACCATTGGCATGCGTATTGACCAGGAGATTGATATCCCCCGCGGCGATCCCGGTCGCGGCATCCATTTGCGCGAGCATCTCGGCCGTCAGGCGCTCGTCGAACAAGGTGTCGACCAGCAGCGCCTCTTCGCCATCGCGGATCAACCCGGCATTGCTCCAGCCCCAGCCGCCATCGGGTTGCAGATAGGCCCAGGCGCCGTTCCCCAAGTCATGCAATCCCTTACGGTAGGCACTTGGGCCCCGCTTCCCCTGCGTCGTGTGGTCGTGGCTGCACGCCATGCATCGCTCCCGATCGGAAACGGCCAAGCCTGCCGCATGGCCAGCGCGAGAGCAAAACCAGTGCATCCACACTGGCCGCACAGGAAGCGAGTGGATCTCCCATTGGTGTTTGGCTCCGGTATACTGCGCGGTCTTTCGTTTCCCTCGAACACGACGCCCGAGCCGCCATGAACCCGCGCCTGGACCGGCTACAGCCCTATCCGTTTGAACGCCTGCGCCGGCTGTTCGCGGATCTGCAACAACCCGCCGACCGGGAGCCGATCGCCCTGTCGATCGGCGAGCCGCGTCATGCGCTGCCGGGGTTTGTCGAACCGGTGCTGCGCGACACCCTCCAGGGCTACAACCACTACCCCACCACCCGCGGCGAGCCCGCGCTGCGCGAGACCATCGCCGCGTGGCTGCAACGGCGGTTCCAGCTGGACGGAGTGGACGCCAACCGGCAGGTACTACCCGTCAGCGGTACCCGCGAGGCCCTGTTCGCGATCGCCCAGGCCGTCGTCGCAGAGAAGCCCAGGGCGCGCGTGCTGATGCCGAACCCCTTCTATCAGATCTACGAAGGTGCGGCCCTGCTGGCCGGGGCGGAGCCGGCCTTCTACGACCTGGCGCCGGAGAACGGCTATCTGCCCGATTTCTCCGCGGTCGATGCCGCGACCTGGGATGCGGTGCAACTGGTCTATATCTGCAACCCGGGCAATCCGGCCGGGGCCTGCATGTCCGAGTCGGCAATGCAGGAGCTGATCGGCCTCGCCGACCGGCACGACTTCGTGATTGCGGCGGACGAGTGCTACTCCGAGATCTACCACCCGGATGCCGAACCCCCGGGCGGACTGCTCGGCGCGGCGGCCCGCATGGGCCGTACCGGCTTCGAGCGCTGTATCGTGTTCCACAGCCTGTCCAAGCGCTCCAACCTGCCGGGCCTGCGCTCGGGGTTCGTCGCCGGCGATGCCGAGCTGCTCGACCGCTTCGCGCTGTACCGCACCTATCACGGCTGCACCCTGCCGCCGCCCACGCAGGCGGTCAGTCGGGCGGCCTGGGCGGACGAGGCCCATGTCGCCGATAATCGCGCGCTGTACGCCGAAAAATTCGCCGCGGTCGTGCCGATCCTGCAGGAGGTCCTGGACGTGGAACCGCCCGCCGCGGGCTTCTATCTCTGGCCACGCGTGCCGGATGGCGACGACGAGGCCTTCGCCCGTCGCCTGTATGCCGAAGCCGGCGTCACGGTGCTGGCCGGACGTTACCTCTCCCGCAGCGACCCCGAGACCGGGCACAATCCCGGGGCCGGACACGTGCGCATGGCGCTGGTCGCCGAACCGGCGGCCTGCATCGAGGCGGCCGAACGCATCGCCGAACTATACAAATAACGAATTGTTAAACACTTAAAAGGACTGTTTCATGTCGGACATCAAGAGCATCATCGAGACCGCCTTCGAAAGCCGCGCCGAGATCAATCCGCGCAACGTGGAAACCAACGTGCGTGACGCCGTGAACGAGGCCATGGAGATGCTGGACAGCGGCCAGGCCCGCGTTGCCGAGAAAAAGGGTGGCGACTGGGTCGTCAACGAGTGGCTGAAGAAGGCCGTGCTGCTGTCGTTCCGCATTGCCGAGAACGAGTTCATCAAGGGCGGCTTCACCAACTACTACGACAAGGTACCGTCCAAGTACGCCGACACCTCCAGCCGCGACTTCCGCGAGGGCGGCGTGCGCGTCGTGCCGCCGGCCACCGCCCGTCGCGGCAGCTACATCGCTCCCAACGTGGTGCTGATGCCCTCCTACGTGAACATCGGCGCCTACGTCGACGAAGGCACGATGGTCGATACCTGGGCCACCGTCGGCTCCTGCGCGCAGATCGGCAAGAACGTGCATCTGTCCGGCGGCGTCGGCATCGGTGGCGTGCTGGAGCCACTGCAGGCCGCCCCGACCATCATCGAAGACAACTGCTTTATCGGTGCGCGCTCCGAGGTGGTCGAGGGCGTGATCGTCGAGGAAGGTGCCGTGATCTCGATGGGCGTGTACCTCGGCCAGTCGACCCGCATCTACGACCGCGAAAACGACGAGATCCTGTACGGCCGCGTGCCGGCAGGCGCGGTAGTGGTGCCGGGCAACCTGCCCTCGAAGGATGGCAAGTACTCGCTGTACTGCGCGGTGATCGTGAAGCGCGTAGACGAGAAGACCAAGGCCAAGGTCGGGCTGAACGCCCTGCTGCGCGATGTCTGATCTCGTCCTCTACGGGATCGCCAACTGCGACACCGTGCGCAAGGCACGCCGGGCGCTGAATGCGGCCGGCGTGGACTTCCGCTTTGTGGACTTTCGCAAGGACGGGCTCGAGGAGGCGCAGTTGCGCCGCTGGGTGGATGCCGTTGGCTGGGAGACCCTGGTGAACCGGCGCGGTACTACCTGGCGCCAGCTCCCCGAGGATACGCGTGAGGCCATCGACCAGGAGCGTGCAATCGCCCTGATGCTCGAACATCCGACGCTGATCAAGCGCCCGGTCGTCGAGCGTGGCGACGACGTCTACGTTGGCTGGACTGCGGCGACCGCGCGTGAGCTTGGGGCTGGCTAACCGTTTCTAGCGGGCTCCGGCGCTCGTGGCTCTCGCCCGTTTCGTTTTGGCTGGGCCTCGTTCGGCATCTGGAGTTTACGGTGCCTTCGGCCGGCCGCCTGCCATGCGCTGTCTCGCCAGCGCGCCGCGCCCGTTTTTGATCAACAACTGACTTCTTTGCTCGTGCAAAGAAGTACCCAAGAAACACGCCCGACTGCCGCGACCCCGGCCCGCTGGGCGGGCCGGGGTTTCCCTCGCTCCGAGGGTTTTCGCGGGCGGCGCTGAAACTCGCTGCGCCTTCGGCTTCGCTCAGACAGTCAGCGCCCCCGTTTCTATTTTGAATCGTCCCGCGAAAACCCTCTCCACTCGGCGCGACGACAACGGGGGAGAAGGTCAAGACAACAGCTGTCCCGACGATTGTGCTCACGGATGGAGGCTAGGTATTCCGACATCCTGGGCACGCTCGGCCTTCGGCCCTGCGTGCCGCGCCCGCTGGCGGGCGCCAGACCCCATCGTAGGATGTGATGAGCGCCGCGAATCGCATCAGGGGTTGCCCCGACGTCGGAACGGTGCGTTTCGCTTCGCTCAACCGCACCCTACGGCGCTGGAGTTGGAAACAGGCGCGGGGATACCTTCTGTTTTGACCTCCATCCCCCCGTATGAAGCCCCTTGCGGAAGGGTCCTCGGGACGGAAGAGAGGCGCTGACTGTCTGAGTGAAGCCAAAGGCGTAGCGAGTTTCAGCGCCGCCGGCCCGAGGGCCCTGGAGCAAGGTCCCCGGGCGGAATCCGGGTGCCCTTCTTTGGGTACTTTCTTGGGCAAGCAAGAAAGTACCTCGCGGCGCGCTCGCGAGTGAGCGCAGGCAGGCGGCCGGCCGAAGCCACCGTAAACACCGGATGCCGAACCAGGGCCAGCCTCAAGGACGCTAGTAGAGGGCAGGCCCCGGGTGTCAGGCGGGTTGCTGGCGGAAGCCGGCTACCTCGGCCTGCAGACGTTCGGCCAGGCCTTCCAGGGCCTCGACGGCCTCCTGCATCTCGCGGGCGCCGTCGGCGCTGCGTACCGCGATGTCGTTGATGTGGTGTACGTTGCGGTTGATCTCCTCGGCGACCTGGCTCTGCTGCTCGGTCGCCGAGGCGACCTGGCGCGTCATGTCGTCGATGGTGGTCACGGAGTCGTGGATGTACTCCAGCGTCTCTTCGGCCTCGCCGGCCTTGCTGACCGAGGACTCGGCCTGCTGCTGACTGACCTCCATTGCCTGCACGGCCTTGCCGGCCGCACCCTGCAGGCGCTGGATGATCTCGCGGATCTCGCCGGTCGAGTCATTGGTACGCTGCGCCAGGTGGCGCACCTCGTCGGCGACCACGGCAAAGCCGCGCCCCGCCTCGCCCGCCCGGGCGGCCTCGATCGCGGCATTAAGCGCCAGCAGGTTGGTCTTCTCGGCGATCTCCTCGATCACCTCGAGGATGGACCCGATATTGTCGGAGTCACCCTTGAGCTCGTCGATCACCGTGCTGGCCTTGCGAATCTCGCTGGCCAGGGCGTTGATCGACCCCTGGGTCGCCTGGACCACATTACGCCCACCCTCGGCCGCGCGGGTGGCCTGCCCGGCGCTCTCCGCCGTGCTCTGGGTGTTGTTGGCGACCTCCTGCACGGTCGCGGACATCTGGTTCATGGCGGTGACCACCTGCTCGACATCCGAGCGCTGGTCATCGGTCTCGCGACTCAACTCGTTGCTGCGGCCCTCCAGCTGGCGCGCGGAAGCGGCGATCCCGTCGGCCGCGTCCGCGACCTGTGCAATCAGGCCCGAGAGACGGTCCATGACCGCGTTGAATGCGTTACTGGTGCGGCCAATCTCATCGTCAGTGGTGACCTCGACCCGATGGCCAAGGTCCGCCTGACCGGAGGCGATCGCTTCCAGCCCCGAGGCCAGCCGCTCCAGCGGGCGCACCAGCATGTTGGCCGCAAACCAGCCGATGGCCAGCGCGACCAGAAAGGCCACCACCCAAAGCCCCCAAAGGAGCCACCACAACTGATCGACCAGCGCCGCGTCGACATTCGCCGCCAGGTCACCCTTCATCGTGTGGAAGGTCACCCCACCCATGATCGAGAGGGGGATGGTACTGACGAGAATCACAAGGATCACAAGCTTGAGGCGCAGTCCGCCGATCTTCAGAAGCCGGTTCATGGGGTCCCTCCTTTCCCCGCTATAACGGCCAGGGTGGCCGCTTCTTGATAGCGGGCCCATCTTCGCGCAGGGGTCACCAAGAGCAGGTGATCCGGATCAAGTCGAACGCGGGTTCGCGGACACAAAAAAGCCCGCGTCCCAATGGAGGACGCGGGCGGATGCGGTCAGGACGGCCGGGAATCTAGCGGCTGCGCGCAGCCCGATTGCCCTGGGCCGCACGACCCTGTCCAGCCCCGCGGTTACCGCCAGGCTTGCCGCCACGACCCTGGCGCGGCTTGCCATTACGCGCACCACTGCCCGGCTTGGCGCCACGGCGATGGCCGTTGCCATCGTTCGCCGCCGGCTTCGGCGCGTCGAACCCTTCGGTCTCGATCCGCTCGATCGGGCGCTGGATCAGGCGCTCGATACCCTTCAGGAGCTTCAACTCTTCGCCATCGACCAGCGACAGCGCGGCACCCGCAGCTCCGGCGCGACCGGTTCGACCAATGCGGTGCACGTAGTCTTCCGGCACGTTCGGCAGCTCGAAGTTGACGACCTGCGGCAGCTGGTCGATATCCAGGCCTCGAGCCGCAATATCGGTCGCAACGAGCACCGGCACGGACCCGGTCTTGAACTGCTTGAGCGCCTTGGTACGCGCCGCCTGGCTCTTGTTGCCGTGAATCGCCTCGGAGGGCACGCCGTCCTGCGTCAACTTCTGCGCGAGACGGTTGGCGCCGTGCTTGGTGCGGGTAAATACCAGCACCTGCCCCCAGTCGTTGGTACGAATCAGATGACTGAGCAGCTCACGCTTCCGGCTGGTTTCCACCAGGTGTACCGTCTGCTGCACGGTCTCGGCAGCCGTATTGCGCGGGGCCACGTCGACCTCGGCCGGCTTGTTCAGCAGGCTCGACGCCAGCGTGCGGATCTCGCCGGAGAAGGTCGCCGAGAACATCAGGTTCTGGCGCTTTTTCGGCATCAGGCCAATCAGGCGGCGAATATCGCGGATGAAGCCCATGTCCAGCATGCGATCGGCCTCGTCCAGCACCAGGATCTCGATACCGGAGAGGTCAATCGTCTTCTGGTTGGCATGGTCCAGCAGGCGACCCGGCGTAGCCACGACGATATCCATCGGGCCCCGCAGCGCCTTGATCTGTGGGTTCATGTTCACGCCGCCAAAGATGGTCATCGACTTCAGCGACAGGTGGCGGCCGTAGGTACGGACGGAATCATGGACCTGAGCGGCCAGCTCGCGGGTCGGCGTCAGGATCAGCGCCCGCGGACGCCCCGGCTTGCGCTCGGGCGCCGGGCCATCGGTCAGTCGCTGCAGGATCGGCAGGGTAAAACCGGCGGTCTTGCCCGTCCCAGTCTGGGCGGCGGCCAGCAGGTCACCGCCTTTCAGGACTTCGGGGATCGCCTGGGTCTGGATCGGGGTCGGCGTTTTGTAGCCGGCCTGGTCCAGCGCACGCAAAAGGGATTCGGCCAACCCAAGGTCGGCAAAGGAAGAAACAGAAGACATGCAATACTCCAACGGCTACCCGCCGCTCGCAATCGAGGGGCACCCATCGGGGTATGACGAAATCGGGGGGACGGGAACCGAGAAGGTTCCGGATCAGTGAACGGACGCTGACGGGCGGGGCGTTCGGTGAGGCCACTATACCGGGTCGGAAGGTGAAAGCAAGTGATTCTCCGCGGTTTTTTCGCTTAATACCTGATTCACGCGGTAAAGACTCTGGGCCGATTCCACAAACGCTCGTATAATGCACGGATTATAAGAATAAACGCGCCAGGGATGGCCGGGTGACGCAGGTCCAGCGATGCGGATCCGTGTGGCACCCAGGGTCAGACGCGCGTGCCTCACGGTTACGGCATACATCTGGTAGTTCGATCGTCCGTTGCCGACTGTGGAGGAGCACGATGATGAGTACGTCCGGGGCAGCCGCCCGAGCAATGGGTCGCCATTTCCGATCCCGAGCGTGCACATGACTGATTTCGCTCAGGGGCCCCGATGAACGCCCTTCCCCGCTCCCCGGCTTCACGCTATGTGCCCCTGATGTGGCTGGTACTGCTGGCACTGTTCATGCTGCCTGTACTGCTCTGGATGGTCGGCATCCCGGTCCCGCCGCTGGTGCCGCTGGAGCATATGACCGCATTCCACACCGCGACCGAACTGTTCGCGGTGGTCGTGGCGATCGGGGTGTTCGCAGTCGCCTATCATGTGCGCGACCGCCGTCGGGTAATGGCCACACTGGTCCTCGCCACTGGGTTTCTCGCCGTAGGCCTGCTGGATTTCCTGCACCTGATGACCTATCCGCAGATGCCGGATTTCATCACGCCCAATTCCTCGCAACAGACCATCTTCTTCTGGCTGGCCGCGCGGCTCGTCGCCGCAACGGCGCTCCTCCTGTATGTGGCACTCCCCTTGATGCCAAGAAGCCAGGAACCCGTTCCCAGGGGCATGCTGGTGGGTGCTTTGGCGCTAGTCGCAGTGCTTGCCTGGGTGGGGCTATGGCACGAACAGCGCATTCCGGCACTGTTCGTCCCGGGCGAGGGACTGACGCCGTTCAAGATCGCGCTGGAGGGCGTGGTGGTGGTGCTGCACGCCGCCACCCTCCTGGTCCTGCTGCTGCGCCCTCAGCTCATGCAGCGCCCCGGTATGCCGCTGGTGGCCGCCGCGCTGATGGTCCTGATGGCCAGCGAGGTATTTTTTACCCTGTACGACAACCTGTCCGACGGCTTCTTTGTGCTCGGCCACATCTACAAGGTGGCGGCCTATGCGCTGATTTACTGGGCGGTTTTCATCGAAAGCGTACGCGCGCCCATGGCACAACTCCGGGCCGCCCACCGGGATGTCGAGCTCCGCCAGCAGCGCTACGAGCAACTGATCGACACGGCGCCGGACGGGGTACTGGTGACCGACGGCGACGGCACCATCCTGATGGCCAATCGCAACCTCGAACGCCTGTTTGGTTACCCGCGACGGCATCTGATTGGCCAGCCCGTGGAGACCCTGATCCCCGAGCGCCTGCGCGAACACCACCAATCGGTCCGCGAGCAGCAGAGCGACGACATCTCGGAACGGACCATGGGCCAGGCCCCCGACCTGCGGGGACGCCGGCTCGACGGCACCGAGTTTCCGGTCGACATCAGCCTGAATGCCTTCGAGGACCAGGGCGGGCGGCGCATCACCGCCTTTATCCGGGACATTTCCGACCGCCAGCGCCGCGAGGCCCGCATTCAGCACCAGGCGACCCACGACAGCCTGACCGGCCTGCCCAACCGCTGGCTCCTGCACGACCGGCTTGCCCAGAGCATTGCCCACGCCAGCCGTCACGATCATCGCATCGCGGTGATGCTGCTCGATCTCGACCACTTCAAGATGATCAACGACACCTTCGGCCACCACGAGGGTGACGAACTGCTGCGCGAAGTCGCTCAACGCCTGAAGGACGCAGCGGGCAACGACGCCACGATCGGGCGTTTTGGCGGCGACGAGTTCATGATCCTGGTCCCCGAGATTACGGATGAGCTGCAGATCGGGGAGCTGGCCCAGGAGATTCTGGCGCAGTTTGACCGGCCGTTTCAGACCGGCCCCACGCGCCAGTTCAGCTCCAGTGCCAGTCTCGGGATCGCGCTGTTCCCGCAGGATGCGCGGGACGCGAACACGCTGGTGCGCTATGCCGACATGGCGATGTACGAGGCCAAGCGCTCCGGGCGCAATACCTACGCGTTCTATTCCGAACACCTGGATGCCCAGGTACGGGCGGAACAGCAGCTCCAGGAGCGCCTGAAACACGCGCTGGAACATGACCAGCTGGCACTTCATTTCCAGCCGTTGATCGATGCCCGCACCGGGGCCGTGACCGCCGCCGAGGCCCTGCTTCGCTGGAACGATCGGGAACTGGGTGCCGTACCACCATCGCGCTTTATCCCCAGCGCCGAGGCCAACGGGTTGATCCTGCCACTCGGTGACTGGGTGATCCGTCGCGCCTGCCAGCAACTGGCCGACTGGGCACAACAGGGTGTCGACACGTCCATTTGCATCAACGTCTCGGCGCTTCAGTTCCGCCAGCCGGATCTCGTCTCCCGACTCGAAGCGGCACTGAAGGAGGCCGGTGCTTCGCCCGAACGCCTCGAGATCGAGGTGACCGAGACCGTGGCCATGGCCGATGTCGCCCTGACGCGCGAGCACCTCTCCGGGCTCAAGGCGCTCGGTGTGCGCGTATCGCTGGATGATTTCGGTACTGGGTATTCCTCGCTCGCCTATCTGAAGTCGCTGCCGATCGACAAGATCAAGATTGACCGCTCGTTCATCGCGGGGATCGGCCACGACCGCGACGCCGAGATGATCCTGCGCTCGGTGATGGGCCTCGGCCACAGCCTGCACCTGAAGCTGGTGGCCGAAGGCGTGGAGACCGCCGAGCAACTCGCCTTCCTGCGCCGAGAAGGCTGCGACCTGTACCAGGGATGGTTCTACTCGCCCGCGCTGTCGGTGGAAGAATTCCGTGCCACCGTCCACTCTCAACTGGATGCCTGAGGCTCGCCCTGCTGGCTGCGCATGCCATTGGCGATGGCGTGATCACCACGGACCTCGAGGGGCGGCTCAACTACCTCAACCCGGTCGCCGAGCACCTGACGGGATGGAACCAGGCGTCCGCCTACAACCAGCCCCTCGCAAGCGTGTCCCACCGGCTACCTCAAAAGACACTGAAGATCGATGGCAGCTTTGTGCGCGACATGGCGGAGGATCGGGTCAGCCGCGCGATGGTCGAGAGCATCCACCACATTGGCCGCGTGATCGGGGTCAAGACGGTCGCGGAGCGCGTCTCGCACGAGAGCCTGATGGAATCCATGTGCCGAAGCCCCTGGAACCATGCCCTGTTCCGGTAGCGGAAAAGCGACGTTCCGGGTCGGTCGCCGGCTGAATACCGGGAAAGACCGGTGCGGCCGGGAACGAATCCCGACCGCCTGGTTAACCCCCGGTCAGTAGCCCATGTTCGCGTGGACATCCGGCGGGGCCTCGTGCGTTAGCAGCGACCAGGTCAGATGCGCCATGACCTCGGGCGCCACCACGGTGTGGCGATTGCCCCCGTGCTGCATCCCCTCGCGCAGGCGCTGGCGAACCTCGGCCTGCCCCGTGAGGTCGTAGATCACATCCACCTGATCGCCACGGGCCAGGATGTCCTCGACCGATTCCAGCGGAATCCCGCGCGCCTGCGCCAGTTTGCAGCCCTCCGTTTCGCCCTGCTCCGATACCGCGCAAATCTCCATTCCCGGCGTATCGCTGTCCAGCAGCAGTTCCAGAAAACGGCCCCCCACACGGCCCAGCCCAACAATCGCGATCTGAATCGCCATCACTCCCTCCTTGGTTTTCGTTATATCCGGCATGCATCGTTCGGCATGCCCATCCGAGTATAGGGGACATGCTCGCTTTCGCACGCCTGAACGATGTTTGCGGAGACATGGGGAAGATCGGGCCTTTTGGGCGCCGGCCCCGAGCCCCCTACACTCGGCGCATTCACTGCAATGGAGTACACCGCATGAGTCAGTTGCATCTCCCGATCCGCGTGGATCGCCGCGAGCAGGGCAAGATCATCCAGCGCCTCGAGCGCCTGGAGGGCGTGGAATTGGAGTTCGTCGATCTCGATGTCGGCGACTATGAACTCCCCGGTGGGGTCGTCGTGGAGCGCAAGTCCGCCACCGACATGGTGCTGAGCGTCGTGGACCAGACCCTGTGGGAGAACGCCGCCAAGCTTAAGGCGACGCACGACAAGGTGATCTACGTAGTCGAGGGGGACCTCTACGAACCACGCTTCCACCAGCAGGCGCTGGACATCCACCGCGCCCTGACGCATCTGACGATCGCGCTCGGGATCAGTGTGCTGCCCTCCAATGACGAAGACACCAGCGGCATGCTGATCTACCTGCTAGGCATGAACGCCCAGGTGGACCCCGACCCAATCGCACGCCCCGCCAAGCCCGAAAAGCGCCGTGCAGCGGCGGAGTTCATTGTCAGCGGCCTGCCCGGTGTGGAACCCGATCTGGCCCGCGACCTGCTGCGCCAGTTCGGCAGCGTGCGCGACGTGCTGAACACGGATGCCGAGCAACTGGCCGAGGTCGATGGCATGGACCTGGAACGCGCCCAGCGCATCGAGTCCGTCGTGACCCATGGCAGCCGCAAAGGGTAATCCCGCAGGGTGCAGGGATTCACGTGTCTCGCCCCTCGCCTGACGTTACAATGCGCGCTGCAGCCCATGCGCAGGCCCCGGGGGCACGCGCGGCGGCGCTCGCCAGACCACCGGAAGGCGGGACCGCAATTAACTGATTTCAGGGAGAAACCAATGGCGTTCATCGTTCTCGAGAACTGCATCAAGTGCAAGTACACCGATTGCGTCGAGGTCTGCCCGGTCGACTGCTTCCACGAAGGCCCCAACTTCCTCGCGATCGACCCTGACGAGTGCATCGACTGCACGCTCTGCGAGCCGGAGTGCCCGGCCGAGGCGATTGTGCCGGAGGATGATGTCCCGGAAGACCAGCTCCAGTTTATCGAGCTGAACGCCGAGCTCTCGCGCACCTGGCCGGTGATCACCGCGCGCAAGGATCCGCCGGAAGACGCCGAGGAGTGGGACGGCGTCGAGGGCAAGCTGAAGCATCTGGAACGCTAAGTCCGCATCAATGGGGCTGCCAGGCAGCCCCACAATCTCGCTGCATCCGCCTGGCCAGGCGCCCCCCTCTGCATCTCCCGATGCGCTGCAACGGCCTTCTTCCCGACCACCACCCACCCTCCTCGTCCCTGCAAGTCAGCCCGCGGCAACCGTAGCTGGGGTACCCGGTGTCTCCTCGTTGAGTCACTCACGCGAAACCCGATTCCCTCGTGATTTCAATAGGTTCAACCTCGAATGGCCGCGCCCGAGCGCACGCACTGTATCGCGGATGGCGCAGATTGGGTCCGATCGCGATACCCCTTGACTCTATAAGTCATTGTTCTCCCGGACAAACCGTCCGCTGGCCCAAGTCCTGCTAGTTGGGTTGTTGCGTAGCACGGGCCACGTGCACCGGGGCTACGACAACCGTCTATTGCTGGCTAGCCAATGGAGACAAAGCCATGAACTTCAAAAAGACCCTGATTGCTTCCGCTATCGCCCTGGCCTTCGGCCTGAGCTCGGGCCTGGCCCTGGCCAACCCGACCAATACCGCCGAAGGCGAAGTCGGTGATCAGACCGCCACCGCCACCTCCTCGGCCGATGGCGGCGGCGCCTCGGCGAACGAGTATTCCCAGGCGTTCGCAATCAATGACTCCGACCTGTCGAACAGCTCGGACAACAGCACCGCGATCTCGGACTCGGGCAATGACAGCTCCGACAACAGCACGAGCATTTCGGATTCGGGCAATGACAACTCCGACAACAGCACGAGCATCTCCGACTCGGGCAACGACAGCTCCGACAACAGCACCGCGATCTCCGACTCCGGCAACACCACAGTCTCGGATTCGGGGAACGACAATTCGGACAACAGCCTGAATGTCTCGGATTCGGGCAATGACAGCTCCGATAACAGCACGAATGTCTCCGACTCCGGGAATGACAGCTCCGACAACAGCCTGAACATCTCCGACTCGGGCAACGACAACTCCGACAACAGCATGGCCCACGCGGACGACAACAGTGCAGCCGCCAACAACGGTTCCACTGCCTCGGTGACCCGTGATCAGAGCGACAACTCCGACAACAGCTCGGCCATCATGGATTCCGGCAACTACACCGCAACTGACAGCTTCAACACGTCGCTGCAGGTGAACGCCGTGGTCAGCCAGAACGAACTGTCGGGTACTGTGACCGGGAACTACGTCGACATCGCCGGTCGTGCCAACCAGGAGAGCCACAACTACATCGGCTCGGATTCCTTCGTAGCCCCGGCGGGGATTACCCAGGTGTCGCAGAACAGCGGCGCAAACAGCCTGACCCAGCAGCAGGTCTCGGTGCAGGCGCACCTGAACCTGGGCAACTAACCGACACGCGCTGTCGGAACGGTGTGCGGCGGGGGCCATCCCCGCCGCATTCTCCCTGCCATGCAAGAGGGTCCGGTCATGTGTAATCCGTCAGCCCACCGGGGCGGCATCGGTTCTGCTGCCTTTCTGTCCGCCGGCATGCTGCTGGTGACAGCCATCGCCCATGCCGAAGTCCCGTCGGCCGGCGATGCACTGCTGTTCGGCTCGGCTCCCGACGCCTATGAGGTGGTCGATCTGGCCACACTGGACGCGCAACGGGCACGCCAGGGCGTGACCAATATTCAGCTCGGTCAGATCCACTCGCGCATTGACCTCGCGAACAACCACGCCGTGAACTCCACCACCGGCAAGAACTTCGTGGCGGCCGGGGCCTTCGACAATGCCCGCGGGATCTCCACGGTCATTCAGAACAGCGGCAACAACGTCGCCATACAGGAATCGATGATCGTGAACATCACGATCAACCCCTGAGGAATCACCAATGCCCATCCGCCGTTGGTTCCTCTGCGTAGTCATCACCACCGCGCTGATGCTTTCGCCTGCCCTGTCCGCATGGGCCGGCGGGGCCCAGTTCCCGGGCATGATCGGCAGCATGAACGTGCCGGTGGAGAGCCTGAAAGACCTGCGCTTTCGCTCCATCGTCCCGCAGCGATACGACTTCAGCTGCGGCTCCGCCGCCCTGGCTACGCTGCTCACGTACCACTACGACCGCCCCACCACAGAGGTCGAGACCTTCGACAGCATGTTCCGACGCGGCGACCAGGACCTGATCCGCGAACAGGGCTTCTCCATGCTCGACATGAAGCACTACCTGGAGGCCGAACAGGGCCTGCCCGCCGACGGCTTTCGCATCGGGCTGGATGACCTCGACAATCTCGGGGTGCCGGCGATCGCGATGATCGAGACTCGGGGCTATCGCCACTTCGTGGTAATCAAGGGGCTAGAAGGCGGACGGGTACTGGTGGGAGATCCGGCTCTCGGGGTCAACAGCTACACCCGTAACGAGTTCCAGCAGATCTGGGTCAACGACATCCTGTTCATCATTCGCGAGGACGTGGACCTCGCCCGGCATCGCTTCAATGCCTCCGAAACCTGGGCCGCCGTGACCCGCGCGCCGATCGAGTCGGGTGTCGTGCGCAGCGACCTGGCGAGCTTCACCCTGCATCTGCCCCGCGCGAGCGACTGGTGAGCGCCATGATGAAACGCCTGCCCTGCTGCATCCTGGGCGTCATCCTGGCCAGCGCGACATGGGCTACAACGGCTCATGCCCTGGATGTCCTGCCCCCCCTCGGCGACGAGCGCGTAGTACCGGATTCGGTACTGGAGGCCCAGCGCGGCGGCTTCTTCGGGCGCGATGGTCTGGAGATCTCGATCGGGCTGGAACAGATCACGTCACTCAATGGCGAGGTGATCAACCACTCCACCCTGCGCCCCCTGAGCGATATCACCAGCGGCTCCCACTGGCCCGGCACCGACCTGCGTTCGGTCGTCATCCAGACCGGGGGCGCGATGCCGGCGGAAAGCTGGACCTCGGGCATGGGCTGGGTCACTGCGATCCAGAACGAACTCGACGGACAGGACATCCGCCACCAGACCATCCTGCAACTGGAGCTTGGCAATCTGCAGATGCCGCGCGGGGACCTGGGCCGGGCACTGGAACAGCACATGCTCGAGCGTGGCGGAGGCTTCTGAACCCTCCGCCACGGCAACGCGCCCCTCAAAAACGGATCGGCACCCGCAGGGTGGCCTGCACATCCGGTGCGGCCTCGGTCGCCCCGACACCGAGCGAGAAATTCACACTGGTGCGGTCCGTCAGCCGGTGCGAGATCCCCCACAGTACGGTCCCCACCTGGCGCCGCCCGAACACGGGCTCCAGCCCGCTTTCGTTCTCCACCCGCGTGCGGAATACCGTGCTGTGGTCGTAGCCAAAGCTCATCGAGGTGCGGTCGTTCAGGCTGATGGCCATCCCCAGGCTCATGCCGACCGCGTCGCCGGGATTGACCTTGCCATAGCCATCGCCCACATCGCGCTCGATGTTCCAGAGATAGCTGACGTTCGCAAAGATCACGGCCGGGTCGGTCGGATAGATCATCGTCACGCTGGGCTGGATGCTCCAGAACCCGGAGCCGGTGGGCTGCTCGAGGAAGATCTCGCCCAGGCGATTGTTCTCATCGTCCAGGATCTCGCGGCGGGCGACATCGAAGGGCCCCTTACCAGTCGTGCTCTTCGCCTTGAGGTTGCCGATAAAGAACGGCCGACCTCGATCCGCCATGTTGAACTGGTAAGACACGCCGAACTCGATATCGCCCAGTCCCTGCCCGGTGGAGCCCGTCACACGCTCCAGCGCGGTCGCCTCGAGGATGTCGCGCCGGCGCACCTGCTGCTCGCGGTAGACATACGGGATCTTCATCCCGACCTCCAGCCGCTCGGTCAGGCCATAGCGAAAGCTCACCGCCGCGGTCAGCGTGTCGCGCTCCGTCTCGCTGACATCAATCAGCCCGATCGCCAGGGCCGGGATGATGGTGAACCCCTCGATCGACACATCCAGCGAACTGCTGTGCACGTACGACAACGACGGCTCCACTACCCACTGCCCCTTCGGTGTGAGCACACCACGTTCCTCGAAGACCGTCACCTCGGGGCCCGAATCCACCGGGGCGTCCCCGACCGCCTCGCGAGCCTCCTGGCCCACGGCCGGCCCGGCCAACCCGATACAAAACGGTACGATCCCCAACCCACTTCTCCTGACCCATCGCTTGTCCACCGTCGTTCTCCATGGCCCCAGGGGCCGAACTGTTACGCAAGGGCCACTCTCTTCCCCGTCACAAGATTCAGGGCGCATTGGAACGCAGCCCGTACTTGTCGAGCAGGCGGTAGAGCGTCATCCGGCCCACCCCCAACTGGCGCGCGGCCCGCGAGACATTGTTGTCGCACTGGCCCAGCACCTTGATCAGCAATTCCCGTTCGGCGGTCGAGCGCGCCTGGGCCAGCGTTTGCGGCTTCTCGGCATTGCCCGAAGCGGCCAGTCCCAGATCCTCCGGCCGAATCAGGCGTCCCTCCGCCATCGTCACCGCCCGCCGCACCCGGTTCACCAGCTCGCGTACGTTTCCGGGCCAGGCATGGGCATACATCGCCTGCCACGCGGCCTGGGTAAAGCCGCGCAGCCGAGGGTTCTGGCTGCGGAACTGCTCGAAATAGAAGCGCGCGAGTTCTTTCAGATCCGTGCCCCGCTCTCGCAACGGGGGCACATCCAGCTGGATGACATTCAGGCGGTAGTAGAGGTCCTCGCGGAAACGACCGCGCTCGACGGCTTCGTCCAGCGCGACATGGGTCGCCGCGAGCACGCGCACATCCACCTTGATGGGCTGCAACCCGCCGAGCCGCACCAGCGTTCCCTCTTGCAGGAAACGCAGCAGATTGACCTGTAGCTCCAGGCTGAGATCGCCAATCTCGTCCAGCAGCAGCGTGCCGCCATGCGCCAGCTCGAACTGCCCGATCTTGCGTCGACCCGCCCCGGTAAAGGCGCCTGCCTCGTGGCCAAACAGTTCCGACTGGATCAGCTGCGCCGGCAATGCCCCGCAGTTCACTGCCACAAAAGGCCCGTTCGCCCTTCGTGAATGTCGGTGCACCGCCAGCGCAGCCAGTTCCTTGCCGGTGCCGCTCTCGCCCTGAAAGAGCACCGGTGCCTCGGAGCCCGCGACGCGCTCGATCTGGCGGGCCAGTCCCTGCATCGCCGGGCTATGCCCAACGATGGGAATATGGTCGGACTCGGCATCCTGATTGGGACGAGTGGGCCGGGCTTCCAGCGCCGCCATGCCGCATGCCCGTCCCAGCGTGATTTCAAGGCGCGCCTGGTCGAATGGCAGGGTATGAAAGTCGTAACAGGACTCCCGGATCAGCTCGCGAACGTCGTCGCGCAGTAATAGATCCGGGTGAACGAGCGCGATCCACTTCACATGCTGATGAGTGTGTACAAACTCGGTCACCCAGTTCGGGATGGGGCTGCCCAGGTCGACAAGCCCAACACGCACCTTGCTGAGTGTCCCCTCCGTTACCCCACCCGGCCCCGGGACGCGCCACAGCGTCCAGGCATCGGAGAAGCTCGGCATCGATTCCCCCGCGCCGCCGCCACCGTCTACCCATGCCACCTCGCGCACCATCGCAGTCGCACAGGCGCGCTGCAGTGCATAACGCGATTCGTCGGAATCCCCCCGGGGCAGGAAAGTCCCGCCATCCACCGACCGCAAAAAGGAACCATTCAACCTTCGCGATCCGGCCATGCCCGTCCCTATTGTTCAGATCCAGCTTTACTTGCCGGTTCGACGCAACCGACCCATCGCTGGAAGTTCAGCGTTGTCTCTGCCGGAATATAGGGGAAAAGAACGATCGCAACATTAAACAAGGAGCGCGAAATTAACCACCAAAAAGACTTACAATTTATTTTAATGAAGGGCATTAATATTCCCGAAGCCAGATTCGCCCGAAAATAAAAAGGGCCGCTCGAGAGCGGCCCTTTTTGTGATGCATTTAAAATCCCCGACCGTATGATACGGGGACACTACGTCTCAAACACGAGACAATTCCTGAGTATCACTAACCAATGTCACCACAGCCAGGTCTCCGGCTGCTCGATCGACCGGTCTTCGTTATTCGCCAGCAGACCCTTGATGCAACGCACCAAAAGCCAGACGATCATGAACAGCAAGACCAGGAATCCAATACCGATCGGGGTCAAAACAGCCCCTACGATCACGCCGAGCAAGCCAATCCAGAATGTACGAATCTGGTAGGTAAAATGCGTGTCGCTGACCGCGTCCCCGTCGTTGCGCTTGATGTAAGCAATAATCAAACCGGCGATCGCGGTGAGCGCGGTCAGAAAGCTGACCAGATACAGTACGTACACCACAGTCACCATCGTGCGCTCCTTGCGCGGACCCGGCACGGGGCGGCTCACATCGCTCGGTTCGACTTCCGGTCGTGTTCCTTCGCTCACCTTGCACCTCCTGTCGGCATGGTCATGCTCATTGCGAGCCTGTTCGCCGAGACTAGCACTTCTGCTACTGACCCAGTGACAGGCGCAAGCCCCCCTACGCTGGACCCGCCCAGACGATCAGCACGATCCCGAGCAGGGCGAACACGAAGCCTGCCAGTTGCACACGCGACATACGCTCGGCCTGAAACAGGCGGGCCATCAGCGCGGTCGGCGCGGGCGACAGCGCCCCGGCCACCGCAATGATCGACAGCAGTCCCATGCGTACGGCCACGACAAAGGCCAGGGTCGCTGCCGCCTGGAACAGCCCCGCCAGCGCCAGCAGCACGAAGGTGGAGCGGCTCATCCCGCGTTCGGGCCGCAAGACCAGCATGACAAGGGCAAGCGTCAGGGCCCCGACCGCCGAGGTGGCCACCACGGGCCACAACGGTGATCCGGCCTGGGCCTGATCGAGAAACACGAAGACCAGGCCGAAGCAGACCCCGGCGATCACGGCGTCCAGCAGCCCCTTGACCGGATGCTCACCCCGCGCCAGCGCAATCAGGCCACGAACGGGTTGATCCAGACGCCGCGGGCTGGCCTTGCGCGCCCCGCCCGAGATCATGCCGATGGCCACCACGATGGCGGCAATGCCGACCAGCGCCAGCACACCCGGCCGCTCACCAAGGGCCAGGCCCACCCCCAGCGGCACCAGAGCGGAGATCACACCAGTAATCGCCGCCACCAGGCCCATCGAGCCCTCGGCCAGCCCGCGATAATAGGCGAGAAGGCCCAGCGCCAGCGCCAGCCCGGAGGCACCCCCCCAGATCAACGCCTGCGGGCCCGGCAGCCCCGCAAGCGGAACGGCGATCAGCAGCAGCGCGCCGGTGGCCAGGAACTGCGAATAGCAGGCCACCACGAGCGCGGGGATTCGGCGCGAGGCCAGGCCACCAAAGAAATCCCCAGCGCCAAACCCGAGCGCCGTCAGGAGTCCGAGGAAAAAGGCCATCAGCGACGCCGCCGCGAAACCGGCGCTCGCCGCTTCAGGGGCTTATTCACCCGCCTGTTCGAGCAACTCCTTCAGCCGGTCCTCGTTCGCGGCGCTATGAATACCGGTAACGGTGCCGTCACCGTCCAGCAGGATCACGGTGACCTCTTCCGGTGTGTGCGGCATGAAGCCCGCGTCCTGTTCGGACTGGGTCACCACCGTCGGGTATTCACGTGCCTGCATGCGCGGCAGCACGACGTTCTCCATCACGTGCGGCGGCATCTGGTGGATATCCGCGATGTAGATCACACCGATCTCGTTGCGCTCTTCCTCGGTCATCTCGCCGAGCACGGCGTTGGCGATATCGGCCGGGGCCATCTCCACCGTCTTGAGGATCACGCGCGCATCACCCGGGATCTGCAGCGGGTTGCCGTGCTGGTCATTCAGCGTGCGCTCGGGGAAGGCCTCGCCTTCGGCCACTTCGTCGGCCGAGGCGTTGGCACCGCCATCGCAAGCCGCGAGGAACAGGGTGGAAGTCGCCACTAGCGCGGCGAGCAGGAGTGCGGACAGTCGGTTCATGGGGGTTCCTCCAGGGCTGTGAAACAATGCGCGCCGTGAACGGTCGGTCGTTCGCGGCAAACGCCGCCGATGGTAACGCATCCCTGGCCCCAGTAGACTTCACGGACTCGCCGACCCATGTACCCACTCGCGTTGGTCCGTGTTTCCCAGAGCAAATGCCCCGGAACCCCTCGATGCTTCAGCCACTGATCAAACTGCTGCGGCCGCACCAGTACATCAAGAACGGGTTTGTCCTGCTGGGCGTCGTATTCGCCCACGAGTGGGAACCGGCGATGCTGCTGGCCGCGGGGGTCGCCTTTATCGCCTTCTGTGCGATTGCGAGTGCGGTGTATGTGCTGAACGACATCGTCGATGTCGAGGCCGACCGCCAACACCCGGTCAAGTGCAACCGGCCCATCGCCAGCGGGGCAATCCCGGTCGGGACGGCCTGGGCGATCTTCGCCACACTGGTGGTGGTCGCCCTCATACTGGCGGCCATGGTCAGCACCGGCGTGACCGCCCTAGTGCTTGCCTACCTGGTGCTGAACGTCGCCTACTCCTGGTGGCTGAAGCATGTCGTCATCCTGGATGTGTTCAGCATCTCGGCGGGCTTCATGCTGCGCATCCTGGCCGGCACGCTCGGGCTCGGGATCGAGCCCTCGCAGTGGCTGCTGCTGTGCGGCCTGATGCTCACACTGTTTCTCGGCTTCGCCAAGCGCCGCGCGGAACTGGCGGATACCGCAATCGAGCGCTCTCCCGAACGGGAAGGCCCGCGCCGCGTACTCAATGACTACAGCGTGGGCCTGGTGGACCAGTTCATCGCGATCAGCGCGGCCTGCACAGTCCTGTCGTACGGGCTCTACACGGTCAGTGCCCAGACGATCGACCTGCACGGCACGGATGGACTGATCTACACGCTGCCGTTCGTGATCTACGGCATCTTCCGCTACCTGTTCCTGCTGCACGCCCGTGGTGGCGGCAACGACACCTCGCGCGACCTGGTCACCGACCCGCACCTGCTCGCAACGGTTGCCGTCTGGCTGGGCGTCACCATCGCCGTACTCGCATGAGTGCGGTCCTGCTGTCCGGCTGGCGCATGCGGGCCGTGATGCTATCCGTCATCGCGGCCGTTGTGCTGTATCTCGGGGTTGCGCTGTGGGCGGGGGCCGCCGAGGTCTGGCATGCCCTCGCGCTGGTGGGGATCGGGGGCCTGCTGCTGGCCCTGTCGCTCTCATTGGTGAACTACTCGCTGCGTTTCACACGCTGGCAGCTCTATCTGCGCCGGCTGGGTCACCACGTGCCCCTGCGCAGGAGCGCCCACATCTACCTGGCGGGCTTTGCCCTGACCACCACACCCGGAAAGGCCGGCGAGGCCCTGCGCGGCGTATTGCTGAAGCGACGCCATGTTCCCTATACCGACAGCTTCGCGGCCTTCGTCAGCGAGCGTCTGTCCGATCTGATCGCGGTCGTGCTGCTGTCGATGCTGGGCTTCACCCTGGTGGCCCAGGGTGGCTGGCTGATCCTCGCCGGGGCCAGTGCGGTGGCGCTCGCGCTGGTCATCCTGTCGTGGCGCCGACCACTCGCACGACTGCAGACGTGGACGGACCGGCCCGGCCAGCGCCTGTGGCGGACCGTTCATCACCTGGCGACTATCCTGCTGCAGGCCCGGCGCTGCCACCGCCCCACCCTGCTGGCCGGGGCGACCATTCTGAGTGTGGTCGCCTGGAGCGCGGAGGCGCTCGCCTTCTGGTGGATCCTCAACGCAATGGGCTTCGAGGCCAGCTTTGCCTTCGCCGCATTCGTGTTTGCGCTGGCGATGCTGGCCGGCGCGCTGAGCTTCCTGCCCGGCGGGCTCGGCGGGACCGAGGCCGTGATGGTCGGCCTGTTGCTGCTGCACGACATGCCCGCGGCCGATGCGGTCGCCGCCACCATGCTGATCCGCTTCACCACCCTGTGGTTCGCGGTCATCCTGGGCCTGATGGCCCTGGGCACCAACCCCGAGGCTCGCGGCCGCAAACAACCGGAGGCCACGGCATGACCACGAGCTGGAACCGCATCCCGCGTGTCGCGCACGCCGCCGAGGTCACGCTGAACCGGCGCGGCCAGCCCCTGCCCGGGGCTTCACACCCACTGCTGGCCTACGGCCTCGGCCGCAGCTACGGCGACGTCTGCCTGAATCCCGGCGGGAGCCTGCTGCATACCCGCGACCTCGACCGCTTCATCGCCTTCGACCCGGACACGGGCCGCATTACCGCCGAGGCCGGCCTGACCCTGGACGACTTGCTGCGCTTCGCGGTCCCGCGCGGCTGGTTCGTGCCGGTGGTACCCGGCACGCGCTTTGTAACGCTCGGGGGCGCGGTGGCCAACGACGTGCACGGCAAGAACCACCACCATGCCGGCAGCTTCGGCGAGCACGTCCGCGCCATGACCCTGCGCCGCTCGAACGGCGAATGCCTCGAGGTGACCCCCGACGACACCCCGGACTGGTTCGCCGCGACCGTCGGCGGGCTCGGGCTGACGGGCCTGATCGAGACGGTCACGCTGCAGCTCGTGCCCGTACGCACGCCCTGGATGCGCGCGTGGTCGCAGCGCTTCGACAGCCTGGACGAGTTCTGGGAGCTGGACGCCCGGGCCGAGCGCGAATGGCCCTACACCGTCGCCTGGATCGACTGCCTGAACCCGGGCCCGCGCGGCGAGGTCGGGCGCGGCATCTACAGCGGGGCGCGCCACGCCACCACCGCACCGGCGCGCAGCCAATACCGGGAGCCCCGCCGTGCCATACCGCTGGACCCGCCGGTTTCACTGGTGAACCGGGTGACCCTGCGGCTGTTCAACCAGCTCTATTACCGCCAATCCGTACACCCGACCGCCCGCGCCGTCCATCACCTGCCCTGGCTTTTTCCGCTGGACGCGATCCGCCACTGGAACCGCATCTACGGGTACAAGGGCTTTTACCAGTACCAGTGCGTGTTGCCCCCGCATGCGCAAAAGGACGGCATGCAGGCGTTGCTCGACGGCGTGGCCGCCAGCGGCCAGGGCTCGTTCCTCGCCGTGCTCAAGCGCTTCGGGGATCGCGCGGGGCCGGGCATGCTGTCATTCCCCCGTCCTGGGGCGACCCTGGCGCTGGACTTCCCCGAACGCGGCAACGAGACCGAGCACCTGTTCCGGCGCCTGGACCACATCGTGCAGGAGGCCGGCGGCGCGCTGTACCCGGCCAAGGATGCGCGCATGTCACCCGACCTGTTCCGCAGCGGCTTTCCCCGCTGGGAGGAGTTCGCTAGCTTTGTCGACCCCGAATTCTCCTCCGGCTTCTGGCGCAGGGTAACCAAATGAACCGTTTGCAATCCGTCGTGATCCTCGGCGCCACCTCGGCGATCGCCACCGCCGTCGCGCGCGAACTCGCCGAACACGGCGCCCGACTGTTCCTGGTCGCGCGCGACGGCGAGCGGCTGGAGCCCCTGCTGCAGGACCTGCGCGTACGCGGCGACGATGCCTCCGCCACGCGCATCCTCGGCACGACGGCCGACCTGGCGGACGTCGACGCCCACGCGGACGTGTGGACACAGGCCCAGGAGGCGCTGGGCGACAACATCGATGCGGTGCTGCTGGCCTGGGGCACGCTGCCGGATCAGGACGCGTGCAACGCGTCGGTCGCGACCACGCTGGAGGCAATCCATGTGAACGGCACCAGCGCCATCGCCTTCCTGGCCCATATAGCGCCCGACTTCGAACAGCGCGGCCGTGGCGTGATCGCCGCCATCGGGTCGGTCGCCGGCGACCGCGGGCGTCAGAGCAACTACGTCTACGGCACCGCCAAGGGCATGCTGGCCACCTATCTCCAGGGGCTGCGCAACCGGCTGTTCTTCAGCAGCGTGGATGTGGTCACGATCAAGCCGGGCTTCGTGCGCACCCCGATGACCGAGGGCTTCAACCGCGCCGGCGCGCTGTGGGCAGAGCCCGAGACGGTCGCGCGCGGGATCGTCAAGGCCATGCGCCGCGGCCGCGATGTCGCCTACCTGCCCTGGATCTGGTGGGGCATCATGACCGTGATCCGCCTGATCCCCGAGTACCTGTTCAAACGCCTGAAGCTGTAATGACGGCGCCGCAACGCATCGTGCTGTTCGACTTCGACGGGACCCTGACCCGACGCGACAGCCTGTTCCCGTTCCTGCGCTTCGCGCTGGGTACGCCGCGCTTTCTCGCGGCCCTGCCCGGCTGCCTGCCGACACTGGCGGGCTTCGCGCGCGGCCGCATCGCCAACCAGGTCGCCAAGGAGGCCGTGCTCCAGCGGATGATCGGCGGCGCATCCCTGGACGATCTGCAGGCCCGGGGCCATGCCTTCGCGGATCGCGTGCTGGACCGCCTGCTGCGACCGGCCGGCATGGAACGCCTGCAACACCATCAGGCGGCCGGCGACACCTGCGTGCTGGTCTCGGCCTCGCTGGATCTGTGGCTGCAGCCCTGGGCCGAGCGCCATGGCCTGGCCGACGTGATCTGCTCGCGCCTGGCGGTCGACGAGCACGGCCGCGTCAGCGGGCATCTGGACGGAACCAACTGCCAGGGCGCGGCCAAGCCCGCCGCGATCGCCAGCTGGCTGGGGCGCTTCGATCCGGATACCCCTGTGGATCTCTACGCCGCCTATGGCGACACCGCGGGGGACGAGCCCATGCTGCAGATGGTGACCACGGGTTATCGGCTGCGGGGCGGCCGGTTCGAGCCGGTCCAGACGGGCACGTCGTCGGCATGAGTGCAGATCGGCTGCCTCCCGGCGCGCCCTGGCTCGCGCGCCACTACGGTGCGGCGCTGCTGACCGCCCTGGCCGCCAAGATCCTGATCGCCTGGACCCTGCCGATCACGGGCGACGAGGCGTACTTCCTGATCTGGGGGCAGAATCCCGATCTCGGCTACTACGACCACCCCCCGATGGTCGGCTGGTGGCTGAGCCTGGTGCTCGCGATCTCGGACCACCCGCTCGCGATCCGGTCACTGGGGATCGCCGTATCCATGGCCCCCGCCCTGCTGATCCTTGCACTGTGGCACCGGCAGGACCCGGTCCGGGCGCGTCTGGTCTCGCTGATCGCCCTGTTCATGCCGCTGCTGTTCATCGCGGTGCTGACCGCCACGGACACGCCGCTGCTCCTGTTCGGCCTGCTGGCCACCGGCCTGACCTGGCACGCGCTGCGCACCGGGCGTCCGGGCTGGTTCCTGCTGGCCGGGATCGCGCTGGGGCTGGCCTTCCTGTCGAAGTACTTCGCGGTGCTGCTCGGGATCGCGCTGGGGCTGCACATCCTGCTGTTCGCGCCGCGCCACTGGCGCGGACTGCTGTTGATCATCCTCGGCGTGGTGCCGGCGGTGGCCCTGAACCTGTACTGGAACTGGGACAACTGCTGGTACAACGTGATGTTCAACATCGTGAACCGGCATGGCGGCGACGGGATCGACCTGACCAACCTGCTCGCCTACGCGGCGATGCTGGTCTATGTGTTCACCCCCTGGCTGCTGTGGTTCATCGCCCGCGAGTTCCGCGTACTGGGGCCCGGCATCCGTGAACATCGCTTCGGGGTCTTCCTGAGCGCCGGGCTGATCCCGCTCGCGGTGTTCGCCCTGCTGGCGCCGTTCAAGAGCATCGGCCTGCACTGGCTGGCGGTGTTCGTGCCCTTCCTGCTGCTGCCCGCCCTGTTCCTGAGCACCCGCGCGCTCAACGTCAGCGCCTGGCTCTCGGCCCTCCTGGCCGGCGTACATGCGGTGGTGCTCCTGATGATCGCGCTGATGCCCGTGGAATGGCTCGAGAACCACGACCGTTACGCCGATGCGGTCTACTACCTCGCCCCGGAATCCGTGGCCGCGGCCGTGAACGAATACGAGCCGGACTGGCACGTGTTCACGCGCAGCTATTCACGCTCCGCAGTACTCGCCTACTACGCCGGACGCGACGTCGGGGTGTTCGGCTCCGGCTCGCACTACGGCCGCCAGGACGACCTGCTGACCGACTTCCGCGCCCTCGACGGCGCCAACCTGCTCTACGTTGCGACCCGCGGCGAGGTCGACCCCGACGACCTGGAACCCTTCTTCGACGAGGTCGTGGTCCGCCGCCAGGCGATCCGCGGGATCGACTGGGAGATCGCCGAGGGCCGCGGATTTCGCTATGACGCCTACCACGAGCAGGTGCTGAGCGAGGTCCTGGCCGACTACTACGCTATCCCCGCCTGGCTCCCCGAAGGCCGCTGCGACTTCACCGATCGCTACTCAACGTCCTACAGCCGCTAGCCCCCGCTCTCCACACCGAATCTTTCGTGTTCCCCGTCTATTTGAAGGGGGCATGCTGCCAGTGCCATTGGCATCTTGAGGCGCAACGCCCCGCGAGGGGTCCCGGAACCATTGCCCAAGCCATCGCTTTCGCAAGGAGAACCCTGATGCCCTCTTTCCGCCGTAATCCCGTACATCGTGCCATTCAAACTGCTGTGCAGCGGTCGAACCCATTGCCTCGGCAGTCGTTCGCAGCAGGCGTAATTGCACCAGCGGTCCTGGTGATCGGTAGCGGCGGCGTTTGGGCAAACGAGGAAACCACCGTCTGGACCGGAGCAACCGATGATGATTGGTTTACTGAGGAAAACTGGGATCCGGAGGCTGTTCCGGACAACGAGACCTATGTTGACCTCCTGACCGATGCCGACGAGGTTCACATACCCGACTCTGGAGAAAATGCGGTGGCCGACACCGTTGGCGTTGCCGGCCACGAGGACACGACTCTCCAGGTTGAAGGCACGCTGGAAACCGAACAAGCCTTGCGGATCGGGACTTCGGTGTTCGAAGAAACCCAGGGCTACGGAACGGTGACGATTGAAAGCGAAGGCGAGCTAAACGTCGATGGCCTCGGGGCAGGATTCGGCGAAGGAAAACTGGCGCGCCTGGAGGTCGAAAGTGGCGCCACGTTCACGAATGACGGCTTCGCCATCCTTGCCCTGGAGGACGGCTCCGAAGCAGAGGTCACTGTTGAAGGGGAGTGGACCAACGCAGGAGAGCTGACAGTCGGGAGGCAAGGCGAAGCCACCGTGACGGTACAGGGTGACGGCGAGGTAACCGCGGAGGAGAGTGTTTTCGCCTCCTCATTTTTAGGCCAAGCGGGGAGCGCCGAAGTGACGGTTAAAGATGGCGCCCGCTGGGAAACTGAAGCACTGTCAGTAGGACAGCTTGGCAGCGCAGAAATGCGCATAGAGGACGGCGCCACCGTAGAAGTAAACGACGATGACGGCGAAGCCACCACGATCATTGGGACTCAAGAGACGGGTACCGGCACGATCATCGTGACGGGAGATGATTCAGAGATGGAAACCGATATGCTTGCCGTCAGCCAGGAAGGCGTAGGCTCGATGGTCATCGAGTCTGGCGGCAGCGTAACCGTGCAGGAAGAAAGTCACGTAGCACGGAAAGATGGCTCCTCAGGTTCGGTAACGGTCAGCGGAGAAGGCTCGTCGTGGAACACCGACACCCTCCGAATCGGCCGCTCCGGCAAAGCCGAACTCCAAATTACAGAAGGGGGAAGCGTCGAGAGCGATGGCCTAAGCTTTGCCGGCGTTCAGTCCGGATCCTCGGCCTCAGTGAGTGTGGCCGGAACTGGCTCCAGATGGAGCGCCGCTAGCAGCATCCGCATCGGAAGCGAGGGCGAGGCCGAGCTGGATATCCAGGATGGTGGCGCCGTTAACAGTAATTCAGGCTGGATTGGCTTCAACGAAGGGGGCGTAGGCGAGGTACGCCTGTCAGGGGGAAACAGCAGTTGGTCAGTATCGAACGAACTGACCGTAGGCTTGAATGGCGATGCCCTGCTGCATGTGGGCGACGACGCAGAAGTCCAGGCCGGCAGCGGAATCTGGATTGCACGGAACGAGGGGTCTTCTGCAGAAGCGGTTGTCAATGGCTTCATGTCCAGCGATGACGTTATCCGTGTCGGCACCGGCGGGGTGCTGCGAGGCGACGGTGTGGTCAGCGGGGACACCGTGGTCGAGGGCATGCTGGCCCCGGGTAATTCGATCGGAAGCCTCGCCATGGGCAACGGTGATCTTGAATTTGCCGGGGGATCGGTCTACCGGGTAGAGGTCAATGACGGTGGTGACGAGGCCGGTGTGAACAACGACTTCGTCACGGTCGAGGGAAACATTGTCATTTCCGAGGATGCTTCCCTCCACGTGACGTCGGAGAGCGGCACCGATGACGGATCGACCTATGCACCGGAGACCACCTACAACATCCTGAGCGCGGAACAGGAGGTGCAGGGCGAGTTCTCCGAAGTGACCGACGATTTCGCCTTCCTGTCCCCTTCCCTGGAATACGGCGAGGACGCGGTATTCCTCACCCTCACCCAGGTGGCCGATCTTGGGGACGTCGCCCGCACGCCCAACCAGCGGGCGGTCGGCACTGCCCTGGATACGCAAGTCAAAGATCAGGGCGCCAACACCATCACCAGCGCGATCTTGTCGATGGACGAAGATCAAGCACGCGCCGCGCTGGATGACCTGTCCGGCGTCGAACACACGCATGTTCAACAGATCGGTCTGCGCGGTGCCCAGCGCTTCCGCTCCGGCCTCAATGGCCGCATGTCGGGTCGATCGAGTGGCCCGGCGTTCGGCGAAATGGCAAGCCTCGATCAATTGATGGGCCTGCAGCTGGCCTCCGCCGGGCAGGCACGCGACCTCGT
>NZ_KB899540.1:305923-499952 GCF_000378305.1 Thioalkalivibrio sp. ALJ12 | reverse complement strand
TGTCCAAGGAAAAGTTCGAGCGTAAGAAGCCGCATGTGAATGTGGGGACGATTGGTCATGTGGACCATGGCAAGACCACGCTGACGGCGGCGATGACTGCGGTGCTGGGCAAGAAGTACGGCAGTGAAGCCCGTGCGTTTGACCAGATCGACAATGCGCCGGAAGAGAAGGCGCGCGGGATTACGATTGCCACGGCGCACGTGGAATACGAATCCGACATTCGTCACTACGCGCATGTGGATTGCCCTGGGCACGCGGACTACGTGAAGAACATGATCACGGGTGCGGCGCAGATGGACGGCGCGATTCTGGTGGTGTCCGCGGCCGATGGCCCGATGCCGCAGACCCGCGAGCACATCCTGCTGGCGCGCCAGGTCGGTGTTCCGTACATCGTGGTGTTTCTGAACAAGGCCGACATGGTCGACGACCCCGAGCTGCTCGAGCTGGTCGAGATGGAAGTGCGCGACCTGCTGTCTTCCTACGACTTCCCGGGCGACGACACCCCGGTGATCACCGGTTCCGCGCTGAAGGCGCTGGAAGGTGACGAGAGCGAAGTGGGCGCGCCGGCGATCTACAAGCTGGTCGAAGCGATGGACACCTGGATTCCGGAGCCGGAACGCGCCGTGGACGGCGACTTCCTGATGCCGGTGGAGGACGTGTTCTCGATCTCCGGCCGCGGCACGGTGGTGACCGGTCGTATCGAGCGCGGTGTGGTCAAGGTGGGCGAGGAAATCGAGATTGTCGGTATCCGCGACACCCAGAAGACCACGGTCACCGGTGTCGAGATGTTCCGCAAGCTGCTGGACCAGGGCGAAGCGGGCGACAACGTGGGCATTCTGCTGCGTGGTACCAAGCGCGACGAAGTGCAGCGTGGTCAGGTGCTGTGCAAGCCGGGTTCGATCAACCCGCACACGCATTTCGAGGCCGAGGTGTACATCCTGGGCAAGGACGAGGGTGGTCGTCATACCCCGTTCTTCAATGGTTATCGCCCGCAGTTCTACTTCCGCACGACGGACGTGACGGGTTCGGTGGAGCTGCCGGAAGGCACCGAGATGGTGATGCCGGGTGACAACGTGAAGATGACCGTGTCGCTGATCAGCCCGATCGCGATGGAAGATGGTCTGCGCTTTGCGATTCGCGAAGGCGGCCGCACCGTCGGCGCCGGCGTCGTATCCAAGATTATTGAGTGAGTGAGATGGCAAACCAGCGTATCCGAATTCGCCTGAAGGCCTTTGACCATCGACTGATCGACCGCTCGGCGGCCGAGATCGTCGAAACCGCGAAGCGTACGGGCGCCCGCGTGAAGGGGCCCATCCCGCTCCCGACCAAGCGTGAGTCGTACACGGTCCTGATCTCGCCGCACGTCAACAAGGACGCGCGAGACCAGTACGAGCTGCGTACGCACAAGCGTTTGATGGACATCCTCGATCCGACCGACAAGACCGTGGATGCCCTGATGAAGCTGGACCTCGCCGCGGGCGTGAATGTTCAGATTCGACTTAACTAACTCGTAACTTTCTGCCATACTATTGGGCTTTCCGTGGCCCGGCGGGATTGTTCGCCGGGCCGCGGCTTTAGGGCGCTTGCCAGCGCCGTTCGATACGGAAGGGGTTTTGCAATGGCCATTGGACTCATCGGTCGCAAACTAGGCATGAGCCGCGTCTTCACTGACGACGGCGTCTCCGTGCCGGTGACTGTGCTGCAGGTGGACAACAATCGCGTAGTCCAGATCAAGCGCAGCGAAGGCGACGGCTACAACGCGGTCCAGGTGACGGCCGGCGCACGCAAGGCGTCCCGGGTCAGCAAGCCCGAAGCGGGGCACTATGCTGCGGCCTCGGTCGAGCCTGGGCGCGGTCTCTGGGAATTCCGCGTTGAGGCGGATGAGCTCGAGGGCCTGGCCCCGGGTGACACCATCACGGTTGATCGCTTCGAGGAAGGTCAGGTCGTTGACGTGACCTCTCAGAGCAAGGGCAAGGGTTTCCAGGGTGCGGTCAAGCGTCATAACTTCCGCACGCAAGACGCGACCCACGGTAACTCGCTGGCGCACCGCGCCCCGGGTTCGATCGGGCAGAACCAGAGCCCGGGTCGTGTGTTCAAGGGCAAGAAGATGGCGGGCCATATGGGCGCCGAGCGCAAGACGATCCAGAACCTGAAGGTTGTTCGGGTGGATGCGGATCGCAGCCTCGTGCTGATCCAGGGCGCGGTGCCGGGTGCGCCCAGCACTGACGTGATGATTCGTCCGGCCGTCAAGGCGAAGGGTTGAAGACAATGCAAGTAACGACAGCCGATACCGGTGCCAGCGTAGAGTTGTCGCCCGTGTGCTTCGAGCGGGACTTTAACGAGTCGCTGGTGCACCAGAGCGTAGTGGCCTTCCTCGCGGGGCAGCGCCAGGGCACCCGTGCGCAGAAGACGCGCTCCGACGTGAGCGGCGGTGGTGCGAAGCCGTTTCGCCAGAAAGGCACGGGCCGCGCCCGTGCCGGTACGATCCGCAGCCCGCTGTGGACCGGTGGTGGCAAAGTCTTTGCGGCGCGCACCCGGGACTTCTCGCAGAAGCTGAACAAGAAGATGTATCGCGCCGCGATGGCGTCGATCCTCTCCGAGCTGGTCCGTCAAGAACGGCTGAAGGTAGTGGCCGACTTCGCCGTGGCATCGGGCAAGACCCGCGACGGCGTTGCCAAGCTCAAGGAGCTGGGTCTCGCGAAGGGGCTGGTCGTGCTGGCCGAGGCGGATGACATGACCGCTCGTGCGGTGGGTAACGTGCCGCATATCGACATCGTCGACGTTGCCGGCATCAATCCGGCCAATCTGGTCGGTGCGGAGACGGTCGTGATGACCGAAGAGGCGATCCGCAAGGTTGAGGAGTGGCTGGCATGAATGCGCGTCTGATGCAGGTAATTCAGGGCCCGGTGGTTTCCGAGAAATCCACCATGGCCGGCGAGGTCGGTCAGTACGTGTTCCGCGTGCTGCCCGACGCGAGCAAAGAAGAAATCAAGGCGGCGGTCGAGCATCTGTTCCAGGTGCGGGTCGAGAATGTCCGCACCCTGAACCAGCAGGGCAAGAAGAAGCGCTTTGGGCGCCTTTTTGGGCGCCGCAATCACTGGAAGAAGGCTTATGTCGCGCTGGCCGAAGGCGAGAGCATCGACATGGGTGAAGGAGACCAGGTCTAGTCATGGCGATTATCAAGACGAATCCGACTTCGGCCGGTCGTCGTCACGCGGTGCAGATCCGTGGCGACAACCTGTACAAGGGTGCGCCGCATGCCGCGCTGGTCGAGAAGAAGACCCGTAGCGGCGGTCGCAACAACACGGGCCGTATTACTACGCGGCACGTGGGTGGCGGTCACAAGCAGCGCTACCGTGTGGTCGACTTCAAGCGCAACAAGGACAACGTGCCGGCGCGGGTCGAGCGGCTGGAGTATGATCCGAACCGCAGCGCCCACCTGGCCCTGCTGCTGTACGCCGACGGCGAGCGTCGCTACATCATCGCGCCGAAGGGTCTGAACCAGGGTGATCAGGTCGCGAGTGGTAACCAGGCCCCGATTCGTCCGGGCAACGCCATGCCGCTACGCTCGATCCCGGTCGGTACCACCGTGCATTGTGTCGAGCTCAAGCCCGGCAAGGGTGCCCAGATGGTTCGCTCCGCCGGTACGTCCGCGCAGGTCGTGGCCCGCGAAGGACAGCACGCCACCCTGCGTCTAGGTTCGGGCGAGATGCGGCGCGTCCTGTCCGAGTGCCGCGCCGTGGTGGGCGAAGTTGGCCACTCCGAGCACAGCCTGAAGAAATACGGCAAGGCCGGCGCCAAGCGCTGGAAGGGTGTCCGCCCAACCGTGCGTGGTACCGCCATGAACCCGGTCGATCACCCGCATGGTGGTGGCGAAGGCCGCAACTTTGGCCGTCATCCGGTGACCCCGTGGGGTCGTCCGACCAAGGGTTACAAGACCCGCAATAACAAGCGTACCGACGGCATGATTGTTCGTCGGCGTAAGAAGTAACGGAGTCCCAGCATGCCGCGTTCACTGAAGAAAGGCCCGTTTGTCGACCACCACCTGCGCAAGAAGGTGGAAGATGCGGTCGAGAAGAGCGATCGTCGACCGATCAAGACCTGGTCCCGGCGTTCGATGATCATCCCGCAGATGGTCGGGTTGACCATCGCCGTCCACAACGGCCGGCAGCACGTGCCTGTCCTCGTCAACGAGAACATGGTGGGCCACAAGCTGGGCGAATTTGCCTTGACGCGGACCTTCAAGGGTCATATCGCGAACAAGAAGTCGCGCTGAGGACGAACGATGGAAACGATTGCAAAACTGCGTTTCGCGCGGATCTCCCCGCAAAAGGCTCGCCTGGTCGCCGACCAGGTGCGTGGCCTGCGGGTGGAAGAGGCGCTCAACGAACTCACGTTCAGCGCGAAGAAGCCGGCCGCCATTGTGAAAAAGGTGCTGGAGTCCGCCATCGCGAACGCGGAAAACAACGACGGTGCCGACATCGACGAGCTGCGCATCTCGCGCATCCAGGTCGACGAAGGGCCGGTGCTCAAGCGGATGCACGCGCGTGCCAAAGGCCGCGGTAACCGCATCCTGAAGCGCACCAGCCATATCGTCATCGGCGTTAGCGAGAAGGGAGCCTAAGCATGGGTCAGAAAGTACATCCGACCGGCATCCGCCTGGGCATCTCTCGCCCGTGGTCGGCCACCTGGTACGCCGACGGCCGCGAGTTTGGCGAGACGCTGAACAACGACATCAAGTTGCGCGAGTTTCTGCAGAAGAAACTGGCCCACGCGTCGGTGAGCCGCATCAGCATCTCCCGCCCGGCGAAGGCCGCGCATATCACGATCCAGACCGCGCGTCCGGGCATCGTGATCGGCAAGAAGGGCGAAGACATCGAGAAGCTGCGCCAGGACGTGGCCCGCGAGACGGGTCTCGAGAAAGGCACGGTCAAGATCAATATTGAAGAGGTGCGCAAGCCCGAGATCGAGGCCCAGCTGGTGGCCGAAGGGATCGCGCAGCAGCTGGAGCGCCGCATCATGTTCCGCCGCGCGATGAAGCGCGCCGTCGGCAACGCGATGCGCCTCGGCGCCCAGGGCATCAAGGTGCACGTGTCCGGTCGCCTGAACGGCGCCGAGATCGCGCGCTCCGAGTGGTACCGCGAAGGCCGCGTGCCGCTGCATACCCTGCGTGCTGATATTGACTATGGGTTTGCCGAAGCGCGGACCACCTACGGGATCATTGGCGTGAAGGTGTGGATCTTCAAGGGCGAGGTCTTTGGCCTGGAGCCGACCGAAGGGACCCGTGCCGCCGCCAACGCGAGCTAGGACTGAAAGATCATGCTGCAGCCAAAAAGAACCAAGTTCCGCAAGCAGTTCAAGGGCCGTAACCGGGGCATGGCCTCGACCGGCGCCAAGGTCAGCTTCGGCGAGTACGGCCTGCAGGCCGTCGAGCGGGGCCGGATTACGGCTCGCCAGATCGAGGCCGCGCGTCGCGCGATGGTCCGCCACATCAAGCGTGGCGGGAAGATCTGGATTCGGGTGTTCCCGGATGTGCCGGTGACCAAGAAGCCGCTTGAAGTCCGTATGGGTAAGGGTAAGGGCGGCGTCGAGTACTGGGTTTGCAAGGTGCAGCCTGGTCGCATGCTCTACGAAATGGAAGGTGTGCACGAGGACGTCGCGCGTGAGGCGATGCGTCTGGCGGCAGCCAAATTGCCGGTGAAGACGGTGTTTACCCGTCGGCAGGTGATGTGATGAAAGCGAGCGAACTGAGAAAGAAATCCGACGACGAGCTCAGCACTGAGCTCGAGGCGCTCTACAAGGAGCAATTCGGGCTGCGTATGCAGAAGGCCGTCGGCCAGCTGGCGCGCCCCGACCGGGTGGGCAAGGTCCGGCGCGAGATCGCGCAGATCAAGACGCTGATGAACGAACGAAAGGCAGGCTAAGAAGATGACCGAGCAAGTCTCCAAAACCCAGCGATCCGTCGTTGGGCGCGTGATCAGCGACAAGATGGACAAGACCCGCACCGTCCTGGTCGAGCGCCGCGTGCGTCATCCGCTGTATGGCAAGTTCATTCGGCGCAGCACCAAGCTGCACGTCCATGACGAAGACAATGTCTCGCGCATGGGTGACCGTGTGCGTATCCGTGAGTGCCGGCCGATGTCCAAGCAGAAGCGCTTTGCCCTGATCGAAGTGGTCGGGCAAGACGCGCTTTAATCGGCCGCTGGGAGAGAAGTCATGATTCAAATGCAGACCGTTCTCGAGGCCGCCGATAACAGCGGCGCCCGTCGCATCCAGTGCATCAAGGTGCTGGGCGGCTCGCACCGTCGCTATGCGCGCGTGGGCGATGTGATCAAGGTGAGCGTCAAGGACGCCATCCCGCGCGGCAAGGTCAAAAAAGGCGACGTCTATAATGCGGTCGTCGTGCGCACCGCCGCGGGTGTTCGGCGCCCCGACGGTTCGATCATTCGTTTCGACCGCAATGCGGCGGTGCTGCTGAACAATCAGCATCAGCCGATCGGCACTCGTATCTTCGGGCCGGTGACGCGTGAACTGCGAGGGGAGAAGTACATGAAGATCATCTCCCTCGCCCCGGAAGTGCTGTGAGGTCGTCATGAATAAGATTCGCAAAGGCGACGACGTCGTCGTGATCGCAGGAAAGGACAAGGGCCGTCGAGGCACCATCATCAAGGTGCTGGATGGCAAGGTCCTGGTCCAGAACATCAACATGGTGAAGAAGCATCAGAAGCCCAATCCCCAGCGTGGGATCGGGGGCGGGATCATCGAGAAGGAAATGCCGATCGATGTCTCCAATGTGATGCTCTTTAACCCGGCAACCGACAAGGGTGATCGCGTGTCGTTCAAGACCCTGGAAGATGGCCGCAAGGTCCGTGTCTTCCGATCGAACGGCGAGGTCGTGGACGCATAACGCGGACGGACGGTTTATGGAACGCTTGAGAGAAGAATACGAATCCAACGTGAAGCAGGCGCTGCAGAAGCAGTTCAGCTATGCCAACGTGATGGAGATCCCGCGTGTCACCAAGGTAACCCTGAACATGGGTCTGGGTGATGCAGTTGCGGACAAGAAGATCATTGAACATGCGGTCAGCGACATGACGGCCATCGCCGGGCAGAAGCCCGTGGTGACGAAGGCCCGCAAGTCGATCGCCGGGTTCAAGATCCGTGACGACTATCCGATCGGTTGCAAGGTGACCCTTCGTAGTCGGCAGATGTACGAGTTTCTGGATCGCCTGATCAACGTGGCGTTGCCGCGTGTGCGGGATTTCCGTGGCTTCAGCGCAAAGGCGTTTGATGGCCGTGGGAACTACTCCATGGGCATCAAGGAACAGATCATCTTTCCCGAGATTGATTATGACCGTGTCGACAAGATTCGCGGCATGGACATCACGATCACAACCAGCGCGAAGACGGACGAGGAAGCCAAGGCCCTGCTAGAAGCCTTCCGTTTCCCGTTCCGGAACTAAGAGGTAGGCGCACATGGCGAAGACATCGATGATCGAGCGCGAGAAGAAGCGCGCCCATCTGGTCCAGAAATATGCCGCAAAGCGTGCGGAACTGAAGGCCATCCTGGTGGACGAAACCAAGTCCTCCGAGGAACGCCTGGCCGCGATGCATGCATTGCAGAAGCTGCCGCGTGATTCCGCGGCGGTGCGACAGACAAACCGCTGTGGCGTCACCGGTCGCCCGAAAGGTTATTACCGTCGGTTCGGCCTTGGGCGGAACAAGCTGCGGGAGCACGCCATGAAGGGCGAAATCCCGGGCCTGCGCAAGTCGAGCTGGTAAGGAGACAGAAGCAATGATGACCGATCCGATTTCCGACATGCTCACCCGCGTGCGCAATGCGCAGCGCGCGAACAAGGAGCAGGTCGCGATCCCGTTCAGCAAAGCCAAGGAGCGAATCCTCAAGGTGTTTGCCGACGAGGGCTATGTGGGCGACGTCCAGGTCGAGGGCGAGGTCGCGCAGAAGAAGCTGGTGGTGAAGCTGAAATATTTCGAGGGGCGTCCGGTCATCGAAAGCGTTGAACGGATCTCCCGCCCGGGCTTGCGGATCTACCGCGGCAAGGACGAGCTCCCGCGTATTAACCAGGGGCTCGGTGTCGCGGTGATTTCCACGCCGCAGGGTGTCATGAGTGATCGCGCAGCCCGGGCCGCCGGCCAGGGCGGCGAGGTCCTCTGCAAGATTTACTGAGGAATCAGCCATGTCGCGCATTGCAAACCTGCCGATCAAGCTGCCCAACGGCGTGGCCGTGGAGCAGGCGGACGGCGAGATCAAGGTCAAGGGCCCGAAGGGCGAGTTGCAGCTGAGCTGCCCCGAAGCCGTCACGGTCACCGTCGAAGATGGTGTCGTTCAGGTGAAGCCGAACGAACACGCCAAGAACACCGCTCTTGCGGGTACCATCCGTGCCATCCTGGGCAACCATGTGCACGGCGTGAGCGAGGGTTTCGAGCGCAAACTCGAGCTGGTGGGCGTCGGTTACCGCGCGCAGATGCAGGGTGCCAAGCTGAATTTGACGCTAGGCTACTCGCACCCGATTGAGTTTGAAGTGCCCGAAGGGGTCACGATCGAGACGCCCAGCGCGACCGAGGTCGTAGTGAAGGGGACGGATCGCCAGAAGGTGGGCCAGGTGGCCGCGAACATTCGCGCCTTCCGCCCGCCGGAGCCCTACAAGGGCAAGGGCGTGAAGTACAAAGACGAGCGCATTGTGCGTAAAGAAGCCAAGAAGAAGTAGGTAGGCACCAGTGGACAAGAAAGAGGCCAGACTTAAGAGAGCGCGTCGCGCGCGGTTCAAGATCCGCGAGCTGGGGGTGCATCGTCTCTGTATTCACCGGACGCCGCGCCACATGTATGCCCAGATCATTGCGCCTTCGGGCGACGCGGTGGTGGCTGCTGCCTCTACCGTCGAGAAGGATCTGAAAAGCGCCGGCAACACCGGGAACGCCGACGCGGCGGCCCGTGTGGGGCAGGCGATTGCCGAGCGCGCAAAGAAAGCCGGAATCGAACAGGTCGCGTTCGACCGTGCGGGCTTTCGTTATCACGGACGGGTGAAGGCCCTGGCCGACGCCGCCCGTGAAAACGGCCTGCAGTTCTAGTCCAACGCGACCCACCGGAGAAGATAAATGGCACGTAATGATGTAAGCGAAGCCACCGACGGCCTGCAAGAAAAGCTGATCGGCGTGAACCGCGTGGCCAAAGTGGTCAAGGGCGGTCGTCAGTTCCGCTTTGCCGCGCTGACCGTGGTTGGCGATGGCGAAGGCCGCGTTGGCTTTGGCTACGGCAAAGCCCGTGAGGTCCCGCAGGCGATCCAGAAGGCGATGCAGCAGGCGCGTCAGGAGATGCGCGATGTCTCACTGAAGGACGGCACGCTGCACTATGCGGTCAACGGCCGTCATGGCGCCGCGAAGGTCTACATGCAGCCGGCCTCCGAGGGTACGGGTGTCATCGCCGGTGGTGCGATGCGCGCGGTGCTCGAAGTGGCGGGTGTGCACAACGTGCTGGCCAAGTGTGTTGGTTCGCGCAATCCGATCAACGTCGTGCAGGCGACCATCGACGGGCTCACCAAGGTGAACTCGCCCGAACGTGTCGCTGCCAAGCGCGGCAAGACTGTCGACGAAGTGACGAGCTAGTCATGAGCAAGCTGAAACTGACCCTGGTGCGCAGCACCGCCGGACGGCTGAAGAATCACAAGGCCTGTGTTCGCGGCCTCGGCCTGCGCAAGACCCACAGCACCTCTGTGATCGAGGCCACCCCCGAGAATCTCGGTATGGTCCACAAGGTGTCGTACCTGCTGAAGGTAGAGGAAGTCTGACCTATGCGACTCAACGACATTTCGAGCCCCGCCGGTGCCCGCAAGCCGGGCAAGCGCGTGGGGCGTGGCATCGGCTCCGGCCTGGGCAAGACCGGCGGTCGTGGCCACAAGGGCCAGAAGTCCCGCTCCGGCGGCTTCACCAAGACCGGCTTCGAAGGCGGTCAGATGCCGTTGCAGCGCCGTTTGCCCAAGGTGGGCTTTCGGTCGCGCAAGCAGCGCTATTCCGCCGAGGTTCGCCTGAGCGAGCTGGCCAAGGTTGACGGTGAGGTCACGCTGGAGAGCCTGAAGAAGGCTGGCGTTATTCCCGAGATTACCCAGACCGCGAAGATCTTCGCGTCCGGTGAAGTCACCCAGGCCTGCGTCGTCAAGGGCGTGGGCGTGACCAAGGGGGCCAAGGCAGCCATTGAGGCGGCCGGCGGGAGCGTCGAGGCCGAATAATGGCGCGTGGAGCGACAGCACGATCCGGTGGCGGGCTCACCGGCTTTACCGAGTTGCGTCAACGCCTGCTGTTCGTGCTGGGCGCTCTGGTCGTCTACCGCATCGGGACGTTTATCCCGGTGCCGGGGATTAACCCAGTCGCCGTATCGCAGTTCTTCGAACAGCAAAGCGGCACGATCCTGGACATGTTCAACATGTTTTCCGGGGGTGCGCTTGAGCGGCTGTCGATCTTCGCCCTCGGGGTGATGCCGTATATTTCGGCGGCGATCATCATGCAGCTGCTGGCCGCGACCGTGCCGGCGCTGCAGCAGCTGAAGAAGGAAGGCGAGCAGGGCCGACGCAAGATTACGCAGTACACGCGCTACGGGACCGTGGCGCTGGCGCTGTTTCAGAGTATCGGCATCGGAATCGCGCTCAACGGGCAGACCATTCAGGGCATGCCGATGGCGCTGAACCCGGGACCGATCTTCATCTTTACGGTGGTCGTCTCGCTGGTGACGGGTACCCTGTTCCTGATGTGGCTGGGTGAGCAGATCACCGAGCGCGGGATTGGTAACGGTATCTCGATCATCATCTTCGCCGGGATCGTGGCGGGTCTGCCGGGTGCGATTGGCGGCACCCTGGAACTGGCGCGTACCGGTGAGCTGGCGGCCGCGTTTGTGGTGATCCTGATCGTGCTGGCGCTCGCGGTGACGGCCTTCGTGGTGTTCGTCGAGCGCGGACAGAGGCGCGTCACGATCAACTACGCGAAACGCCAGGTCGGGAGAAAGGTTGTCGGTGGACAGTCCTCCCACCTGCCGCTGAAGTTGAACATGGCGGGCGTGATCCCGCCGATCTTCGCGTCGAGTATCATTCTGTTCCCCTCGACCCTGGGGCAATGGTTTGGACAGGCCGAAGGCATGGACTGGCTGCGCGAGCTGTCGACGACGCTTGCGCCCGGTCAGCCGCTGTACGTGGGCTTTTACGCGGCGGCGATTATTTTCTTCTGTTTCTTCTATACCGCGCTGGTGTTCAACTCGCGCGATACGGCGGAAAACCTGAAGAAGCAGGGCGCCTTTATTCCGGGGATCCGGCCGGGCGTCCAGACGGAACGGTTTATCGACGGGGTCATGACCCGGTTGACCGCGGTGGGTGCGGTGTACATTACCGCCGTGTGTCTGCTGCCGGAGTTCCTGATCCTGTACTGGAACGTGCCCTTCTACTTTGGTGGGACCTCGCTGCTGATCATCGTGATCGTAGTGATGGACTTCATGGCCCAGTTGCAATCGCACCTGGTGTCGCACCAGTACGAAGGACTGATGAAAAAGGCGAATCTGAAGGGATTCGGCGGGACCGGGATCCGCTAGACCATCCCGTTGGGAATCCGTTGAAGGAGAAAGACCATGAAGGTACGGGCATCCGTAAAGCCGATCTGCCGCAACTGCAAGGTGATCCGGCGTAATGGCGTGGTCCGCGTGATCTGCTCGGACAAGCGCCACAAACAACGTCAGGGCTAAGGCTTGGCGTCACTGGTATTCATTGCTACTATAGCCGGCTTTGCCGGTTTCTGATGGAGATGTTGGATGGCTCGCGTCGCTGGAATCAATATTCCTGACCAGAAGCACACCGTGGTTGCGCTGACCGCGATCTATGGCATTGGCCCGACTCGGGCCCGCCAGATCTGCGAGGCCGCCGGTGTGCGTCCGGAAATCAAGGTGCGGGATCTGACCGATGCCGAAGTCGACGCTCTGCGTGCGCAGATCGATCGCATTCCGGTGGAAGGGGATCTGCGCCGCGAGATCAGCATGAACATCAAGCGGTTGATGGATCTGGGCTGCTATCGCGGGGTGCGTCATCGTCGCGGCCTGCCGCTGCGCGGCCAGCAGACGCAGACGAACGCCCGGACCCGCAAGGGCCCGCGTCGCCCGATTCGTAAGTAATCAGACTGGGATCACAGGTACATGGCACAAGCGCAGACCCGGACCAAGAAAAAGGTCCGCAAAAATATCGCCGAGGGCGTGGCACACGTGTACGCCACGTTCAACAACACGATCATCACCATCACCGATCGTCAGGGCAACACGATCAGCTGGGCCACCTCGGGTGGCTCAGGCTTCCGTGGCTCGCGCAAGTCGACTCCGTTCGCAGCCCAGGTGGCCGCGGAACGTGCCGGTTCGGCCGCAGCCGAGCACGGCGTGAAGAACCTCGACGTGATGGTTCGCGGTCCGGGCCCGGGTCGCGAGTCGGCGGTACGTGCGCTGAACAATGCGGGGTTCAAGATCACGAACATCAGTGATGTCACCCCGATCCCTCACAACGGCTGCCGGCCGCCCAAGAAACGCCGCGTTTAAGGCTGGAGTTCAAGAATGGCTCGTTACATTGGACCGAAATGCAAGTTGAGTCGCCGCGAAGGCGTGGACCTGGGGCTGAAGAGCCGGGCGCGCGCGCTGGAGACCAAGTGCAAGCTGGACAAAGCCCCGGGGCAGCACGGCGAACGCCGTACCCGCCTGTCCGATTACGCCGTGCAGCTGCGTGAAAAGCAGAAGCTGCGCCGTATCTACGGGGTGCTGGAAAAGCAGTTCCGCAACTATTACAAGAAGGCCGCTCAGCGCAAGGGCTCCACGGGTGAAAACCTGCTGAAGCTGCTGGAAGGCCGTCTGGACAACGTCGTTTATCGCATGGGCTTCGGCAGCACCCGGTCCGAGGCGCGTCAGCTGGTCTCGCACCGCGCGGTGCTGGTCAATGGTCAGGTGGTGAATATCGCCGCCTACCAGGTGCAGCCGTCCGACGTCGTCAGCATCCGGGAGAAGGCACGCAAGCAGGTGCGTATCCAGGATTCCATGACCCTGGCCGAGCAGAGCGGTTTTCCGTCCTGGGTGGAAGTGGACACGAGCAAGTTCGAGGGCACCTTCAAGGCGATCCCGGACCGCTCCGACCTGCCCGCCGACATCAACGAGTCGCTCGTCGTCGAGCTGTACTCGAAGTAACCGTATAGCGGCCTTCCGCCAGGAGACACCATGCAGTCCAACGAACTGGTCAAGAAACAACAGATCGAGGTCGAGGCCGAGAATCGGAACCAGGCCAAGGTCGCGCTGGAGCCGCTCGAGCGGGGCTTCGGTCATACGCTGGGCAACGCCCTGCGCCGCGTGCTGCTGTCGTCGATCCCGGGTGCCGCGATCGTCGAGGCCCGTATCGAGGGCGTGCTGCACGAGTACACCGCGATCGAAGGTGTGCAGGAAGACGTGGTCGACATCCTGCTGAACCTGAAGGGTGTGGCTCTGCGCATGCACAGCCGCGAAGAGTCGACGCTGAGCCTGAAGAAAAAGGGCCCGTGCGTGGTGACCGCCGGTGACATAACCGTGGATCACGATGTCGAAGTCGTTAACCCGGAACATGTGATCGCGACGATCACCAAGAATGTCGAAATCGACATGACCCTGACCGCCCGTGCCGGGCGCGGCTACGAGCCGGTGAGTACTCGACGTCAGGCCGAAGGTGACGAGACCGGCATTGGCCGGCTGCTGCTGGATGCCAGCTTTAGCCCGATCCGCCGTGTCGCCTACCGTGTCGAGAGCGCCCGTCTGGCGCAGCGCACCGACATGGATCGCCTGGTGCTGGAGCTGGAAACAAATGGTGCGATCGCACCGGATGACGCGGTGCGTCAGGCGGCGACGATCCTGCAGGGTCAGCTGGCCCCGTTCGTCGATCTCCAGGAAGAGACGGGCGAGGTGCCGGGCACGACCGCTGGCGCGATCGATCCGATCCTGCTGCGTCCGGTGGACGAGCTGGAACTGACCGTGCGTTCGGCGAACTGCCTGAAGGCGGAGAACCTGTACTACATTGGTGATCTGGTCCAGCGTACCGAGGTTGAGCTGCTGCGTGCTCCCAACCTGGGCAAGAAGTCGCTGACCGAGATCAAGGACACGCTGGCCACTCACGGTCTGTCGCTCGGGATGCGTCTCGAGAACTGGCCGCCGCCGGGTCTGCGCGACGACAACGAGTAATCACGGCGCTTCGCGCCAACCGTATTTCAGAGGAAATCTCTCATGCGTCATCGTCATTCCGGCCGTCAGCTGGGCCGTAACAGCTCGCACCGCAAGGCCACTTTTCAGGCCCTGTCCGTGGCCCTGTTCCGGCACGAACTGATCAAGACCACGCTGCCGAAGGCCAAAGAGCTTCGCCGTGTGGCCGAGCCGCTGATCACCCTCGCGAAGGAAGACAGCGTGCACGGTCGTCGTACGGCGTTCGCCCGCCTTCGTGACAAGGAGATCGTGGGGAAGCTGTTCACCGAGCTGGGTCCGCGCTACGAGGGTCGGCCGGGTGGCTACCTGCGCATCCTGAAGTGCGGGAACCGCGCAGGCGACAACGCGCCGATGGCGTATGTCGAGCTGGTCGATCGGCCGGAGCCGAGTGCAGATCAGGAGAACGGCGAAGCCGCCTGATAGGCGACTGCTCGCGCATTAAAAAGCCGGCCTCTTGGGCCGGCTTTTTTGCGTCTGGGGGAAGGCAAACTCCCCCGGCGAAGTATCAGGCGGATGCGACTCGATTCTGGCGTGTATCGAGCAAGGGCGCCAGAAAGCGGCCTGTGTGGCTGCGCGGGGTACTGGCGACCGCCTCGGGGGTGCCGGCCACCAACAGCTCGCCACCGCCGCTACCGCCCTCTGGTCCGATGTCGATCAGCCAGTCGGCAGTCTTGATCACATCGAGGTTGTGTTCGATCACGACGATCGTATTGCCGTGGTCGCGCAGGCGGTGGAGTACTCGCAAGAGCTGGGCGATGTCCTCGAAATGCAGGCCGGTGGTGGGCTCGTCGAGGATGTACAGGGTGCGGCCGGTATCGCGTTTGGACAGCTCGCGCGCCAGCTTGATGCGCTGGGCCTCGCCACCGGACAGGGTGGTGGCGTTCTGGCCGAGCTGGATGTAGGACAGTCCGACCTCCATCAGCATCTCGAGCTTGCGATGGATCACTGGGACGGGCTGGAAGAACTCCAGGGCCTCCTCGACCGTCATCTCCAGTACCTCGTGGATGCTCTTGCCCTTGTAGCGGACCTCTAGGGTCTCGCGGTTGTAGCGCTTGCCCTTGCAGACGTCGCAGGGGACGAAGACATCCGGTAGGAAGTGCATCTCCACCTTGATCACGCCGTCGCCCTGGCAAGCCTCGCAGCGGCCGCCGCGCACGTTGAACGAGAAGCGACCGGGCTTGTAGCCGCGCGAGCGGGCCTCGGCGGTGGCGGCAAACAGCTCACGGATCGGCGTGAACAGGCCGGTGTAGGTCGCGGGGTTCGAGCGCGGGGTGCGGCCGATCGGGCTCTGGTCGATGTCGACGACCTTGTCGATTAGCTCGAGGCCGTCGATGCGCTCGTGCGGCGCGATCGTGTGGCGCCCGCCATGCAGGGCCACGGCGACGGCCGGGTAGAGCGTATTGTTGACCAGGGTCGATTTGCCGGATCCGGAGACGCCGGTGACACAGGTGAGCAGGCCCGTCGGGAACGCGAAGTCGCCGCCCTTCAGGTTGTTGCCGCGCGCGCCGATCACGCGGATCTCGCGCTCGGGGTCCGGTTCGACGCGCTTCTCCGGGACGGCGATCGCGCGTGTCCCGGTGAGATAGGCCCCAGTCAGTGAATCCGGTGTGCGGGCCACCTCGTCGGGGGTGCCGGCGGCGACGACCTGCCCACCATGACGGCCCGCACCGGGGCCGATATCGACCACATGATCGGCGGCACGGATCGCATCCTCGTCGTGCTCGACGACCACCACCGTGTTGCCGAGATCCCGCAGGTGACAAAGCGTCTTCAGCAGGCGCTCGTTGTCGCGCTGGTGCAGGCCGATCGACGGCTCGTCGAGGATGTACATCACCCCCACCAGGGCCGACCCGATCTGTGACGCCAGCCGGATACGCTGGGCCTCGCCGCCCGACAGCGTGTCGGCGGAGCGATCCAGGGTCAGATAGTCGAGCCCGACATCGTTCAGGAATCCCAGGCGCGCGCCGATCTCGCGCACGATCTTCTCTGCGATCTGGGCGAAGCGTCCCGGCAGGCGCAGCTCGCCGAAGAAGGCCCGGGCATCGGCCACGCTCATGTGCGTGACCTCGGGCAGCGTGAGGTCGCTGACGAACACGTGGCGCGCCGCGGAGTTCAGGCGCGTGCCGTGGCACTCGGGGCAGGCCTGTTCGGCCAGGTAGCGCCCCAGTTCCTCGCGTACGGCTGCGGAGTCGGTCTCGCGGTAGCGCCGTTCCAGGTTCGGGATCACCCCTTCGAACACGCGCTCGTCCGTGCGCAGGCGGCCATTCGCGGCCGGGGTCGACAGCTTGACCTTGTCCTTGCCGGAGCCGTGCAGCACCACGGCGCGGACCTCGGCCGGCAGCTCCTGCCAGGGGCTCTCGACGTCAAAGCCGTAATGCCGGGCCAGGCTGTTCAGCAGACTGAAGTACCAGGCATTGCGCCGGTCCCAGCCACGCACCGCCCCGCCAGCCAGACTCAGTTCGGGTTGCGAGACCACCCGCTCCGGGTCGAAGTACTGGCGCACGCCGAGGCCATCACAGGTGGGGCAGGCGCCGGCCGGGTTGTTGAACGAGAACAGCCGGGGCTCCAGCTCGCGCAGCGCATAGCCGCAGACGGGGCAGGCATAGCGCGCGGAAAAAATCATGGGCTCGCGTTCGGGCTCGTCCATCCAGGCGATCAGCGCCAGCCCGTCGGCCAGTTCGGTCGCCGTCTCGAAGGACTCGGCCAGGCGCTGGCGCAGGTCCTCGCGGACCTTGAAACGGTCGATCACGATCTCGATGTTGTGCTTGCGCTTGGCATCCAGCGCGGGCAGGGCATCGAGGTCGTGGATCTCGCCATTGATGCGGGCGCGCAGGTAGCCCTGGGCGCGCATGGACTCCAGCAGCTTGTGGTGCTCGCCCTTGCGTCCGCGCACGATCGGGGCCAGCAGCATCACCTTCTCGCCCTCGGGCAGATCCAGCACCTGATCCACCATCTGCGAGATGGTCTGGGCGGCCAGGGTCTCGCCGTGTTCCGGGCAGCGCGGCTCGCCGGCGCGCGCGAACAGGAGGCGCAGGTAGTCGTAGATCTCGGTGATGGTGCCGACCGTGGAGCGCGGGTTGTGCGAGGTGCTCTTCTGTTCGATGGAGATCGCCGGCGACAGGCCCTCGATCTGGTCCACGTCCGGCTTTTCCATCATCGACAGGAACTGGCGGGCGTAGGTGGACAGGCTCTCTACGTAGCGGCGTTGCCCCTCGGCAAACAGGGTGTCGAAGGCCAGCGACGACTTGCCGGAGCCGGACACGCCCGTGATCACGATCAGCCGGTCGCGCGGCAGGTCGAGATCGATGTTCTTCAGGTTGTGGGTGCGGGCCCCGCGGATGCTGATGCTGTCCATGGATCGGTATCGACTCCACCTGGTTGTGCAAGATGCGCCCGGCAGACTGCCCTGAGGCGCAAACCGCTCATGGTAACACTGCGGCGATCGCCGCCATGGTTTCCGTGGCGTTGTTGCCGGTAAACTCGGCACGCATGACAGCCCGTCCTTCCCTGCGGATTCCACCGGCATGACGCCCCGCGAGCTGCGCGCGACCTCCGGGCTCGCGGCCATCTATGGCGTGCGCATGGCCGGTCTGTTCATGGTGCTGCCGGTGTTCATGCTGCACCTGGACGCGCTCGCGGGTGCGACCCCGCTCCTGATGGGGCTGGCGCTGGGGATCTACGGCCTGACCCAGGCCCTGCTGCAGATTCCGTTTGGTCTGTTGTCCGACCGGCTGGGCCGCAAGCCACTGATCCTCGGCGGGCTCGTGCTCTTCGTGCTCGGGAGTCTGGTCGCGGCCCTGGCGGAGACCGTGCACGGGGTGATCCTGGGGCGGGCGCTGCAGGGCGCCGGGGCGGTGGCCGCGGTGATCCTCGCGCTGACCGCCGATCTGGTGGGCGAGGAGCGACGTATGCGCGCACTCGCGGTGATCGGACTGACCATCGGGCTGACCTTTACCGCCTCGATGGCGCTGGGGCCGGTCGTCGATCGCGCGGCCGGGTTGAGCGGGGTCTTCGGCCTGTCCGCATTGCTCGGGGTGCTGGCGATCGTGATCCTGCTGTTCTGGGTGCCCAACCCGGAGCGCTCGCGGCAGCACCCGGACATGGTCCCCATGTGGTCCGCGCTGCCGCAGGTGCTGCGCGAACCGGAGCTGCTGCGCCTGAATCTCGGCATCTTCGTGCTGCACCTGGTGCTGGCGGCCAATTTCCTCGTGATCCCGCTGCTGCTGGTCGAGTACCTGGGGCTGGCCGGCGCCGAGCACTGGCGCTTTTATGTCCCGGTGCTGCTGGCGGGCTTTGCCCTGATGCTGCCGGGGATCATCCTGGGCGAGCGCCGCCGACGGGTGCATACGGTGATGCGCGGGGCGATTGCCCTGCTCGTGCTGGTCCAGCTCCTGCTGGCGCTGGTCCTCTTTAATGGCATGGGTATGTGGCTTTTTGTGGGTCTGATGGTGGCGTTTTTCGCCGCCTTCAATCTGCTGGAGGCCGGGCTGCCGTCCCTGGTCGCGCGGGAGGCGCCGGTCGCGCACAAGGGGACGGCCATGGGTGGCTTTGCCACGGCGCAGTTCCTGGGAATCTTCGCCGGGGGCGTGGTCGGGGGTGGCGTGCTGACCCTTACGGGGCCCGCCGGTGTCTTTCTTGCCTCCGTCCCCCTGCTGCTGATCTGGTTTGTGGTCGCCTGGCGCATGCAGCCACGCTATCGCTCCAACCGTGTACTGGGGATTCCCGCCCACTGGGCGGGGCGCGAGGCCGAGCTGCGCTACGCGCTGGTGGGCTGGCCCGGCATTGTGGAGGTGGCGCTATCACCCGATGCACGGTCGCTGTACCTCAAGGTCGACCCTGGCGGGCCGGATACGGAGGCCCTAGTGGCCTGGCTGGCACAGCCCCCCGCTGTGGTGGCCGCGCGCGGCGGGTGAGCGGTGCCATCGGTGTTTGAGGCAATACCGCAAACGGGCGCTGCTGGCTCGCGGGCGCCCTGCTACAATTAAGGAAACACTGACCAATGTACGCGCTCGCGCTCGAGTCGCTTTTGCGTGCGAACAAGGCGCAGCGACTGCCATGCAGTCATTCTGCACAAGGGAGCCGCAACGCCGTGCGCATGCCAGTTTTTGATTACAACGGGCGGCCGAGCCCCTTCGGGGTTGGCACCCCAGGTTCCCCGATGCTGCGTTGCGCCGCTTGACCGTAGAATGAACTACGGCGCTGCGCGACGCGCCTTGTCTCGGAAAACCTGGGGTACCAACGCGAGCGTGTACATTGATCAGTGTTTCCTTAACGGTTCGTTTCCCGCGCCCTGCACAAGGCGTCAGACACTAAGGAGTTCCCATGGCCCGCGGCGTCAACAAAGTCATCCTGCTCGGTAATCTCGGGGCCGACCCGGAAAAGCGCGAGACCCCCAACGGGGTTACCGTGACCAATCTGCGTCTGGCCACCTCGGAGCAGTGGACCGACAAGAACTCCGGCGAGAAGCGCGAGAACACCGAATGGCACCGGGTGGTGATGTTCGGGCGTCTGGCCGACATCGCCGCGCAGTACCTGTCCAAGGGCTCGCAGGTCTATATCGAGGGCAAGATCCAGACCCGCAAGTGGCAGGACCAGTCCGGCAATGACCGCTACAGCACCGAGGTGGTCGCCAACGACATGCAGTTGATCGGCGGTCGTGGTGGTGGCGGTGGCGGCGGGTTCGACCAGGACCCGGGCTATGGCGGCGGCAATGCCTATGGCGGTGGCGGCCAGCAGGGCGGCAACCGCAGCAGCGCCCCGGTCTCCGGTGGCGCCTTCGATGACGACGACGTCCCGTTCTAAAGGGATGTCCCCGACGTCCACCAACACAAGTACGCACGCATGATCCGCAAGGTCTACATCCAGACGCACGGGTGTCAGATGAACGAGTACGACTCCGACCGCATGCTCGACGCGCTGCGCGAGCTGCACGGGGCGGAGCGTACCGATGACCCCGAGCAGGCCGATCTCCTGCTGATGAACACCTGCTCCATCCGCGAGAAGGCACAGGAGAAGGTGTTCTCGCTGCTGGGGCGCTGGCGCCAGATCAAGGAGCGCCGACCGGAGGTGATCATCGGGGTTGGCGGCTGTGTCGCCAGCCAGGAGGGCGACGCCCTGCGCGAGCGCGCGCCCTACGTGGATCTGGTGTTCGGGCCGCAGACCCTGCACCGCCTGCCGGCGATGATCCAGTCGGTGCGCCGCGAGCGGGCGCCGGTGGTGGACATCTCCTTCCCCGAGATCGAAAAGTTCGACCGCCTGCCCGAGCCGAAGGCCGATGGCCCGACCGCGTTCGTCTCGGTGATGGAGGGCTGTTCCAAGTACTGCAGCTTCTGCGTGGTGCCCTATACCCGCGGTGACGAGATCAGCCGGCCGTTCGACGACGTGATCGCCGAGGTCGTGGCGCTGGCCGGGCAGGGGGTCAAGGAGATCAACCTGCTGGGGCAGAACGTGAATGCCTACCGCGGGCCGATGGAGGACGGTGACACCGCCGACCTCGCCCTGCTGATCCACTACGTCGCCGCGGTGGACGGGATCGAGCGCATCCGTTTTACCACCTCGCATCCGGTGGAGTTTTCCGATTCGCTGATCCAGGCCTATGCCGACGAGCCCAAGCTGGTCAGCCACTTGCACCTGCCGGTACAGAGCGGTTCCGACCGCATCCTGGCGCAGATGAAGCGTGGCCACACGATTCTGGAATACAAGTCCAAGATCCGCCGCCTGCGCGAGGCGCGTCCGGACCTGGACCTGTCCTCCGACTTCATCGTCGGCTTCCCCGGCGAGACGGACGCCGACCACGCGGCGACCATGAAGCTGATCGAGGAGCTGCACTTCGACTTCTCCTTCAGCTTCATCTACAGCGCCCGTCCGGGTACGCCAGCGGCCTCGCTGCCGGACGACGTGCCGCTGGCTACCAAGAAGGCTCGCCTGGCCGAGCTGCAGGCCCTGATCGAACAGCACGGGCGCGAGCGCAACCAGGCCATGGTCGGCAACATCGAGTCGGTCCTCATCGAGGGCCCGGCCAAGCGCAATCCGGGCGAACTGGCCGGGCGAACGGCAAACAACCGCATCGTGAATTTTGCGGGCGACCCCAGCCTGATCGGACAGATGATCCCGGTCGAGATCACCGAGGCCCTGGCGCATTCCCTGCGCGGCCGTGCGGTCGAGCGGGCGATGCCCGCCGCCGTCGGCGCCTGATTGATGAGTAACCGTCTGGATTTCACCCTGGAGCCGGGGGACCAGGAGACGCTGGCGCGTCTGTCCGGTCCGCTGGATGCCCATCTGCGCCTGATCGAGTCGCGCCTGGGCGTAGCCGTGCACAATCGCGGGCCGCGCTTCAACCTGACCGGGCCGAAGGCCGCGGTACAGGCCGCCGGCGCGCTGATTCACGACCTCCACCGCATGGCGCAGGAGGAACCGGTCAGCCTGGAGCAGGTGCATACGGCACTGCAGACCGCGCACATGGAAGGGTTGGCGGAGGCCGAGCCGGCCGCCGCCGATCCCGCCTTGCGTCTGAAGCGCGCGGTGATCCGGGGCCGTGGTCCGCGCCAGAGCCGCTACCTGGCCTCGATCCAGCAGCATGACCTGAGCTTCGGGATCGGCCCCGCCGGGACCGGCAAGACCTTTCTCGCGGTGGCCGCCGCTGTCGCGGCGCTGGAGCAGGACCGCGTGCAGCGCCTGGTGCTGGTGCGTCCGGCGGTGGAGGCGGGCGAGCGCCTGGGTTTCCTGCCTGGCGATCTCGCGCAGAAGATCGACCCCTACCTGCGCCCGATGTACGACGCCCTGTATGAACTGATGGGCTTCGACCAGACCGCGCGTCTGATGGAGCGCCAGGTGATCGAGGTGGCCCCGCTGGCCTACATGCGCGGGCGCACGCTGAACGAGGCCTTCATCATCCTCGACGAGGCACAGAACACCACCGTCGAGCAGATGAAGATGTTCCTCACCCGGATCGGCTTTGGTTCCACGGCTGTGGTCAACGGCGATATCACCCAGGTGGATTTGCCGCGCGGTCAGCGTTCGGGCCTGAAGCACGCGATGCAGATTCTGCAGGGCGTGGAGGGGGTGAGCATTACGCGGTTCCAGGCGGGCGATGTGGTGCGCCACCCGCTGGTGCAGCGCATCGTCGAGGCCTACGACGCACACGAGGATGACGCGGCACAGGAGGGCGGACCCCGAGGCGATGGCGACGCTTGAGGTCGTGGTCCAGTATGCCCTGCCGCGTCGGGGGATCCCGTCCGCCGTTACCCTGCACCGGGCCGCGCGCGCCGCATGGCGCGGGGCCGGCCGGGCCCGCGTAACCCTGCGCGTGGTGGATGCCGACGAAGGCCTGGAACTGAACCGGGGCTTTCGCGGGCGTGCCTACGCCACCAACGTATTGTCCTTCCCCGCCCCCGATCTGCCCGCGATGGCGGCGGGCGAGCCGCACTATCTCGGCGATATCGTGCTCTGTGCGCCGGTGCTGGCGCGCGAGGCGGCCGAGCAGGGCAAGTCCCTGCGGGCCCATTACAATCACATGGTGGTGCATGGCCTGCTGCATCTGCAGGGCATGGATCACCAGGAACCCGGCGAGGCCGAGGCGATGGAGGCCGTTGAGCGCTCGATCCTGGCCGGGTTAGGCTATCCCGACCCCTATCAGACCGGCTCTCCGGCCCGTGACCCAAGCGCGCCCGCCACCGGAACCGTCCCCAATGCCTGAACCCGTACCCGACGAGCAACCTACCTGGCGGCGCTGGCTGGAGCGCGCGAAGACGCGCCTGTGGCCGCGCCGCGATCCTGCCACCCGCCCCGAATTGATCGAGACGCTGCGCGATGCGCACGGTCGCGAGCTGGTCGACCCCGAGGCCCTGACCATGCTCGAGGGCGTGCTCAACGTGGCCGACATGCAGGTGCGCGACATCATGATCCCGCGTGCGCAGATGGAGGTCGTCCGCCGCGACGCGCGCCTGTCCGAGTTCCTGCCGGACGTGGTCGCCTCCGCGCACTCGCGCCTGCCGGTGGTCGGGGACCACCGCGACGAGGTCGTCGGTGTCCTGCTGGCCAAGGACCTGCTGCGCTTTTTCGGCGAGCCCGACGATGCCGCCTTCGACATGCAGGAGATCCTGCGCCCGGCGGTGTTCGTGCCGGAGAGCAAGCGCCTGAACGTGCTGCTGAAGGAGTTCCGCCTGAGCCGCAACCACATGGCGATCGTGGTGGACGAGTACGGTGGCGTGGCCGGGCTGGTGACCATCGAGGACGTGCTGGAGCAGATCGTCGGCGAGATCGAGGACGAGCACGATGTCGAGGACTACCTGACCCAGATCATGCAGCACCCCGGCGGGCGCTACACCATCAAGGCGCTGACGCCGATGGAGGAGTTCAACGCCTACTTCCAGACCGCCTACAGCGAGGACGACTTCGACACCATCGGCGGACTGGTGCTGTCGCACTTCGGCCATGTGCCGCGACGTGGTGAGCAGATTGTGATCGACGGGATGCGCTTTCGTGTGCTGCGCGCGGACAACCGCCGCCTGCATCTGCTGGAGATGCGCCTGCCGGAGCCCGACGTGATCCCGGTCTCGGATGACTCTGGCCAGACCTTCGAGGGCCAGCCGACCGACAGCGGCGAGCACAAGGGGGCCTGATGCAGCCACTGGCCGAGCGTCTGCCTGCCTGGGCCATCACAGTGCTGGCCCTGGTCTCAGGGGCGGGGGCGACCCTCGCCTTTGCCCCGGTCGGCTGGTTCCTGGCCGCGCCCCTGGGGCTGGCCGTCTGGTTTGGCCTGCTGATCGACGCACCGCCGCGGCAGGCCGCCTGGACCGGCTATGCCTTCGGGCTCGGGTTCTTCGGGGCCGGCGTGACCTGGATCTTCAACAGCCTGCTGGTATTCGGGCAGGCCCCCCTGGTGGTGGCCTCGTTCATCACCGTGCTCTTCGTACTGATGATGGCCCTTTATCCGGCCCTGCTCGCGGGGCTGGCCGCCCGTTTTCTGCCGCTGACGCGACCAGCCGGGCTGCTGGCCCTGGCCGGGGGTGTGGTGCTGATGGAACTGGCCCGGTCCTGGCTGTTCTCGGGCTTCCCCTGGCTGCTGTTCGGGCACACGGTGCTGGACACCCCACTGCAGGGCTGGCTGCCCCTGGCCGGGGAGCTGGGCGCCGGGCTGATGGTCGCGTTGCTCGCGGTGGCCGTGGTCAGTGTATTTCTGCCGGGGAAGCGCTGGCTGGGAGCAGGGCTGGCCGTCACGGTGGTGATCGCATCGCTGGCACTGGGGCTCGTGCGCTGGGTGGAGCCCACCGGCGAGGAGATCCCGGTCGCGATGGTGCAGGGCAACATCGACCAGGCCCGCAAATGGGCCCCGGACGGGATCGAGTATTCGCTGGATATCTATCAGGAGTTGACCCGCGAGGCCGTCGGGGATGCGTTGATCGTCTGGCCGGAGACCGCGATACCGGCGTTCTATACCGAGGTTCACCGTCCTCTGGAAGGCATTGCGAGCGAGCTCGCCGAGGCCGGTGGCGAGCTGGTGGTCGGTATCTTCGATTACGAGGCCGAGGGGCGGGATGTCTTCAACTCGGTGGTGCATGTCGGCAGTGGCGTGGGCTACAACAAGCGCCAGCTGGTGCCCTTTGGCGAGTACATCCCGCTGCGCGATCGCCTGGCCTGGCTGGACCGGCTGCTGCAGATCCCGATGTCGGACCTCTCCCCGGGCAGGGGCGATGGCCGCATGGAGATGGCCGGGACGACCGCCGGGGTCAGTATTTGCTACGAGTCCGCCTATTCCCGTCACATTCGCGCGGCACTGCCGGAGGCCGGATTCCTGGTCAACGTCTCCAACGACGCCTGGTTCGGCGACAGCCTGGCCCCGGCCCAGCACCTGCAGATTGCCCGGGTGCGCGCGGTGGAGACCGGGCGCCCGATGGTGCGTTCGACCAACACGGGCATCTCGGCGCTGATCGATGCCGATGGCCGTATCCTGGAACGCTCGGGTCTGTTTACCCGCGAGGTGGTCCGCGGGACGCTGGAGCCGCGCACCGGGCTGACCCCCGCCGCCGCGCTGGGCGAGGGCCCGGCGGTGCTGGCTGCGCTGGTACTGGTGGTGCTGGGTGCGGCGGTGGGTCGCCGCACCCGGTCACAGTCGGTCTGACGTTTCCGCTGGACTATGAGCCTGTCGGACCTGGGACTGATCGGCTCCTAGGCCTCTGCGGTCTCGCTGGCGCCCGGGCCACGGCGGAAGGTCGTGTTATGGCAGTTGGAGCAGGGCGGAATGCGCGCGACCTTGGTCATGTGCAGTGCATGGCCGCATTTCTTGCACAACAGCTCGCCGGGGCCAGTGATCTCGCCGGTGTGCCATTCGCCCATCACCTGGGCGCGGGCGGTCAGCTCGGTGATCTCGATGCGAGTCCTGTCGGCGATGCGCTCCAGCGCATTGAGAACACTGGCCTCGATCAGCCCGAGGTCGATCCGCAGCCAGCCGCGCCAGTCCTCGCTGCGGCTGTCCAGGTAAGCCCCCAGGTCCTGCAGGTCGCGGCGCAGATAGTCCATGACCTCGTGGGCCTCCTCGCGCGTGAGGTCGCTGGCCTTCTGTACGCGGTCGCGGGCGTTTTCCAGTGTCTCGGTGATCGCCTTGCTGGTCTTGTCCTCCAGTTTTTCGAGATCTTCGGTGACCTCGTGCAGCATCCGGTGGTAGGCGCTGCTCAGTCGGTTCTCGCGTTCCTCGTCCCTGCGTTCTTCGCTCATCGATTCCTCCGTCGATTGTTGGGGAGGGGCGGTTGCCCCCCTCCCCAGGATTAGAGCCTTTTTACGCAGTTTCGACCAGATCCCGGTAGCCGTGCCACATCGCAAAGCCGAGCCACGGGAAGATCACGATCAGTGCCAGCAAGGCCGTGGCCACCGAGATCACGAACAGGGTGGTAATGATCAGCCCCCACAGGATCAGCGTGCCCCGGTTGTGGTTGAAGGCCTTCAGGCTCATCCCGATCGCGTCGACCAGCGTGGTCTGCGGGGCCTCCTCGCGGGCGCGGTGATCGATCATGGCGGGCAAGGTGACGAGGCTCAGTACGAAGACTATGAGCCCGAACACCACGGCGGCCACGACTACCCCGATCAGGGAGATGATCCCGGAGCCGGTGGTCAGCATGGTGCCCACCAGGTGATGCAACTGCCCGGTCACACCCAGTTCGCCGATATTCAGCACGGCGACCCACATCCAGACGAAGCTCGCCCAGATAACGAAGATCAGGGCCAGCAGCAGGGCGAATACCCAGACCGATCCCCCCAGGTGGGTAAGCCAGCCGAGGCCTGCGCCAGTCGAATGGCCCTGTTCGCGTTCCATCGCCAGGTAGTTCACGCCGACGGCGAGCACCGGCCCCAGGAACAGGAAGCCGGCCAGGAAGGAAAAGGCCATCCAGGGCTGGTTCCATGACATTCCCAGCAGCACCAGGCCGACGATGGCGATGACCAGGCCGTGTATCAGGGCCACGGGTGTTTTCCAGAGGTCTCGCCAGCCCTTGCCCAGCCAGGTCCCGAGATGGTCGGGCTCCACTGTGCGGATTGCGGGACTCTCGGTCTCGGGTGTGTGTTCTCTTTCGACTTCGCCCAGGTCTTCGGGATAGGCGCGCTTCACAACGGGGATTTCGTCCTTTTCCTCACTCATGTCCTCAACTCCTTGGGACTTTTTCGTGGGCTCACTGATTCCGTCTGTCGTGATGCGCAGTGGTTCCGGTCATTTTTTGAAGCCCGTCTCGAAAACCGGCGGGTTGCCCGGGTGCCCCGGTCAGCGTCGTTTGCTTGGAGGGGGTACGGGCGGCTGGTATTCTGCGCAGTTCTTTGTTTCCCGCGATAAAGGCACAGGTGAGGCGCATGCAGGAGCAGTATTCCCCGGAGGTGATCGAGGCGCAGGTACAGCGCCAGTGGGAGGAGGCCGACTGCTTCCGCGCGCGCGAGGACGCCCCCGGCGAGCCGTTCTACTGCCTGTCCATGTTCCCCTACCCGTCGGGCAAGCTGCACATGGGGCATGTGCGCAACTACACCATCGGGGACGTGATCGCGCGCTTCCAGCGCATGCAGGGCAGGAGCGTGCTGCAGCCGATGGGCTGGGATGCCTTCGGCCTGCCGGCGGAGAACGCGGCGATGCAGAACCACGTCCCGCCGGCCGCCTGGACCCGCCAGAACATCGAGCAGATGCGCACCCAGCTCAAGCGCCTGGGCTTCGCCTATGACTGGTCGCGCGAGTTCGCGACCTGCGATGCCGACTACTACCGCTGGGAACAGTGGCTGTTTGTGCGCCTGCTGAAGAAGGGCCTGGTCTACCGCAAGAAGGCGACCGTGAACTGGGACCCGGTGGACCAGACCGTGCTCGCCAACGAGCAGGTGATCGAGGGCCGCGGCTGGCGCTCCGGCGCGCTGGTCGAGCGCCGTGAGATGCCGCAGTGGTTCCTGCGCATCACCGACTACGCCGACGAGCTGCTGGAGGCCCTGGACGGGCTGGACGGCTGGCCGGACCAGGTGCGCACCATGCAGCGCAACTGGATCGGGCGTTCCGAGGGCGTGGAGCTGGAGTTCGCGGTGGACGGCGGCGAGCCGCTGACCGTCTACACCACGCGCCCGGACACCCTGTTCGGCGTCTCCTACATGGCGCTGGCCCCGGAGCACCCGCGGGTGCAGGCGCTGGCGGAACATGACGCCGAACTGGCCGCGTTCGTCGCCGACTGCGCGCAGGGCGGGGTGGCCGAGGCCGATCTGGCGACCATGGAGAAGAAGGGCCGGTCGCTGGGCTTTACCGCCCGCCACCCGCTGACCGGAGCGGAGGTCCCGGTCTGGGTCGCCAACTTCGTGCTGATGGAATACGGCACCGGCGCAGTGATGGCGGTGCCGGCACACGACGAACGCGACCACGAGTTCGCCACGCAGTACGGGCTGCCGATCCGGCAGGTGATCGCCCCGGCCGGCGGCGCCGAGTGCGACGTACAAGCCGCGGCCTTCACCGATCCCGGCGTGCTGGTGAACTCCGGCGACTTCGACGGGCAGGCCTCCGAGGCGGCCAAGGCCGCGATCGCCGAACACCTGGAACAGGCCGGGCTGGGCCGGCGCCGGCGCAACTACCGCCTGCGCGACTGGGGCATCTCGCGCCAGCGCTACTGGGGCTGCCCGATCCCGGTGATCCACTGCGACGACTGCGGGGCGGTGCCGGTGCCGGAAGCCGACCTGCCGGTGCGCCTGCCGGAGGACGTGATCCCGGACGGCGCCGGCTCGCCCCTGGCGCGCATGCCCGAGTTCTTCGAGGCAACCTGCCCGGAATGCGGCAAGGCGGCGCGGCGCGAGACCGACACCTTCGACACCTTCTTCGAGTCGAGCTGGTACTTCGCGCGTTACGCCTGTGCCGACAACGACACCGCGATGCTGGATGCGCGAGCCGACCACTGGCTGCCGGTGGATCAGTACGTCGGCGGCATCGAGCATGCCGTGCTGCATCTGCTGTATGCGCGCTTCTTCCACAAGCTGCTGCGCGACGAGGGCCTGCTGGCCTCCGACGAGCCATTCACCCGGCTGCTGACCCAGGGGATGGTGATCGCGCCGACCTTCTACCGCGAACGCGGTGACGGCGGGAAGGACTGGATCAACCCGGCCGATGTCGAGCTGGAACGCGCGGAGGACGGCGCCGTGAAGGCCGCGCGCCACCGCGAGGACGGCCAGCCGGTGGTCGTGGGCGGCATGGAAAAGATGTCCAAGTCGAAGAACAACGGCGTGGACCCGCAGGCGCTGATCGAGCGCTTCGGTGCCGACACCGCGCGGCTGTTCACCATGTTCGCCGCGCCGCCGGACCTGTCGCTGGAGTGGTCCGACTCCGGCGTCGAGGGCGCGCAGCGCTTCATCAAGCGCCTGTGGCGGGCGGTGCACGAGCACGTGAACGGCGATGCGCCGGGTGCGCTGGATGTGGACGCGCTGGACGACGCCGGGCGCGTGCTGCGGCGCAAGCTGCACGACACCATCGCCAAGGTGACTGACGACATCGGGCGGCGCCAGACCTTCAACACGGCGGTGGCCGCGAACATGGAGCTGCTGAACGATCTCGGAAAATTCCCGAAGGATGCGGCCCGGGCCGCGGCCGTGCGCCAGGAGGCCCTGGAGGGCATCGTGCGCATGCTGGCGCCGATCATCCCGCATGTGACCGAGATGCTGTGGCGCGCGCTGGGCCATGACGAGCTGGTCGCGACCACCGCCTGGCCGACGGTCGACGAGGCCGCGCGCCAGGCCGCGCAGGAGACCCTGGCGGTGCAGGTGAACGGCAAGCGCCGCGCCGAGATCGCGGTCCCCGCCGGTGCCGACCGCGATGCGATCGAGGCCGCCGCGCGCGGCGACGAGAACGTGCAGCGGCACATTGAGGGACACAACGTGGTGAAGGTGATCGTGGTGCCCGGTCGCCTGGTGAACTTCGTGGTGAAGCCGCAATGACCGCGGTGCTGCGCGCAGTGCTGGTCGTATGGCTGGCGGTTGCTGTGGCCGCCTGCGGCTTCCAGCTGCGCGGCAGCATGGACTGGCCGGAGGCCCTGGCCCCGGTGCAGATCACCGGCGTGAATCCGCGGGACTCCCTGTACCGCGAGCTGGCGGTGGCCTTCGGCTCGGCCGGGGTCGAGGTGGTCGATCAGCGCCCCGAGGGGCAGGGCGCCACCCTGGATGTGCGCTCCGTGCGCGACCGTCGGCGCACGCTGTCGGTGACCGACGCGGCACGGGTCGCGGAGTACGAACTGATCCGGTCGGTGGAGGTGCGCCTGCGCCCGGTGGACGGCGAGGCTGTGGATCTGGGCACGTTGCACGCAAGCCGGATCTATCTGTTCGACGGCTCGGCGGTGCTCAGCCGTTCCGAGCGCGAGGAGACCCTGCGCGAGGCAATGAACCGGGATATCGTCAGCCAGCTGCAGCGTCGTATTCAGGCGGTGATCGGAGCCGACGGGCAGTTGCGCACGGATGTCGAGTTCGAGGATGACCAGCCGATGACTGGAGAACCTACCGACTGATGGCCCAGGATCTCGCCCGCCTGGAACAGGATCTGGCGCGCGGCGTGGCGCCGATCTACCTGCTGCTGGCCGAGGAGCCATTGCAGGCGATCGAGGCGGCCGATGCGATCCGTGCGGCGGCCCGCGACCAGGGCTATCTGGAACGGACCGTGCTGGACATGACCGCGCAGTCCGACTGGGCGCCGTTCGAGTCCGCGATCCGCGACCGGTCCCTGTTCGCCGAGCGCAGCGTGCTGGACCTGCGCCTGGCCACTGGCAAGCCGGGCAAGGTAGGTGGCGATCACCTGAAGGCCTATGCGGCCGATCCCCAGGACGATCTCGTGCTGCTGTTGCAGCTCCCGCGGCCGGATCGGGACATGCGCCGGGCAGCCTGGTTCAAGGCGCTGGAGAACCGTGCGGTGGTGCTGCACGCGCGTCCGATCCCGCCATCCCAGCTGGGTCCGTGGGTTCGCGCCCGCCTGCAGCGCCATGGCCTGACGATCACGGATCCGGCGCTGGCGCTGCTGGTCTCGCGCATCGAGGGCAATCTGCTGGCCGCGCGCCAGGAGATCGAGAAGCTGGCGCTGGCGGGCGTGACCGACATCGACGAGGCCGTGCTGGCCGAAGCCACCACCGACGCCGCGCGCTTCGAGCTGTTTGCCCTGGCCCCGACCGCACTGCGCGGCGATGCCCGACATGCCCTGCGCATGCTGGAGGGGCTGCTGGACGAGGGACAGCCGGAGCCCCTGATCCTCTGGGCGCTGGCGCGCGAATGCCGGCTGCTGGTGCAGGCGATGGAGCGCAAGGCGGCCGGGGCGCCGGATCGCGAGGCCTTTCAGGGCAGCTTCGGAGACGGCCAGAAGGCCCTGCGCCAGGCGATGTCGCGGCTGAGCCTGCCGGCGGCGCGCGGGCTGCTGGGCGAGGCCGCGCGCGTGGATCGGGTCATCAAGGGTCAGGAAAACGGCAACGCCCGGCAGGGGTTGCTAGACTTGGTGGCCCGTATGGCGGGACGCCGGTTGTCCCGGCCATTGCCCGCACTGAACACCGAACGAGTCTGATTGCATGAACGCTGCCGTACACCCGACCGAACCCGCTGCCGCCGACGTGATCGCCCAGGTCGAAGCCCTGGGGCGTGCTGCCCGCGTGGCCTCGCGGCGCATGGCCGAGGCCGAGCCGGGCGCGAAGAACGCGGCGCTTCACGCGATCGCCGAGGGTATCGCCGCGCGGCGTGCCGAGCTGGTGGAGGCCAACAGCCGCGATCTGGAGGCCGGGCGCGCGCGCGGCCTGGACGCCGCGATGCTGGACCGCCTGGCGCTGACCGACGCGCGCATCGACACCATGATCGAGGGCTGTCGCCAGGTGGCCGGGCTGCCCGATCCGGTGGGCACCATCACCGACATGGCCTATCAGCCGAGCGGCATCCAGGTGGGCCAGATGCGCGTGCCACTGGGCGTGATCGGCATCATCTACGAATCGCGCCCGAACGTGACCATCGACGCCGCCGCCCTGTGCCTGAAGTCCGGCAACGCCGCGATCCTGCGCGGCGGCTCCGAGGCCCTGCACTCGAATCAGGCCCTGGCCGCGATCATCCAGGCCGGGCTGGAGCAGGCCGGGCTGCCGCGCGAGGCGGTGCAGGTGGTGCCGACCACCGACCGCGCGGCGGTGGGCGCGCTACTGCGCATGCCGCAGTACGTGGACGTGATCGTCCCGCGCGGCGGCAAGGGCCTGATCGAGCGTGTCAGCAACGAGTCGCAGATCCCGGTGATCAAGCACCTGGACGGCGTCTGCCACGTGTACGTGGATGGCGGGGCCGATCTCGACAAGGCGCTGGCCGTGGCGGTGAACGCCAAGACCCAGCGCTACGGCACCTGCAACACCATGGAGACGCTGCTGGTGCACGCTGACCAGGCCGAGGCTTTCCTGCCGCGCCTGGCCACAGCGCTGGGCGAGCGCCAGGTGAGCCTGCGTGGCTGTGCGCGCACCCGCGCCATCCTCGCTGACAGCGGGGCGGATATCGCCGAGGCCACCGAGGACGATTGGGTGGCCGAATACCTGGGGCCGATCCTCGCGATCCGTGTGGTCGACGACCTGGACGCAGCGATCGACCACATCAATACGTACGGTTCGCACCACACCGACAGCATCGTGACCGAGGACTACACCCGGGCCCGGCGTTTCCTGCGCGCGGTGGACTCCAGCTCGGTGATGGTGAACGCCTCCACCCGCTTCGCCGATGGCTTCGAGTACGGCCTGGGTGCGGAGATCGGTATCTCCACCGACAAGCTGCACGCGCGCGGTCCGGTGGGCCTGCACGGCCTGACCACCCTCAAGTACGTGGTGTTCGGCGACGGTCATGTGCGTAGCTAGGAGCCTGCCGGGTTTGGGAGTGATCTTCTGCGCGCGATTGGATCAGCGTCTCCCTGGGGCGATTCCCGCGTGATCGGGATTCTCGGCGGCACCTTCGACCCGATCCACTTCGGCCACCTGCGGCCGGCCCTGGAGATCCAGCAGCACCTGGGGCTGGAGCGGGTACATTTCATCCCCTGTCATGTCCCGCCACACCGCGCGAGCCCGGGCACCGGCAGCGACGATCGGCTGGCTATGGTGGAGAGTGCCATCGCGGACGTGCCGGGCTTCGTGGCCGACCGCCGCGAACTGGACCGCGAAGGGCCCTCCTACACGGTCGATACCCTGCTCAGCTTCCGCGAGGAGCTGGGGCCGGATGCCCCGCTGGTGCTGATCATGGGCATGGACGCCTTCGCCGGCCTGCCGTCGTGGAACCGCTGGGAACAGCTGTTCGAGCTGGCCCATATCGTGGTTTCGCACCGCCCGGGCAGTCCCGCCTCGCAGGAACTGGGCGGGTGGCTGGGCAACGCGGCCACCCATGATCCGGCCGCTTTGCGCTCCAGCCCGGCGGGCCGGGTGTACTTCCAGCCGGTGACCCAGCTCGATATCTCCGCCACGGCCATCCGCGACGAACTGCTTGCCGGGCGCAGCCCGCGCTTTCTGCTCCCCGGGGCCGTCAACCGCTACATTCAGGACCACGGCCTGTACCGGGCCGGGGCCCAACGACATCACGGAACCTGATCGACAAATGAACAGCGAACAACTGCTTGAACTCGTGACTACCGCGCTGGAAGACATCAAGGCGCAGAACATCCGCACCATCGATGTGCGCGGCAAGACCACACTGGCCGACTTCATGGTGATCGCCTCCGGGACCTCCGGGCGGCATGTGCAGTCGGCCGCCGAATCGGTCGCGCTCGAGGCGAAGAAGGCCGGTATCCAGCCGCTGGGGGTCGAGGGCCAGGAGAGCCAGGAGTGGGTGCTGGTGGACCTGAACGACGTGATCGTCCACGTGATGCTCCCGGAGACCCGCGACTTCTACAATCTGGAAAAGCTCTGGCTGGCCGAGGAGGCCGCGGATACCGAAAAGGCCGCCCCGGAAGACCCCAGCCTGGAGCGCGTCCGCCGCCTGCGCGGCTGACCGCCGCGCGCCGCCATGCGCCTGGACCTGATCGCGATCGGCAAGTGCATGCCCGACTGGGTGGCGGCCGGGTTCGACGAGTACGCCGGTCGCCTGCCGCGTGAGCTGAACCTGAACCTGCAGGCCCTGGCCGGCCCCTCCGGGGCCAAGTCCATGGATACGGCCACGCTGCTGCGGCGCGAGGGCGAGATCCTGCTGAAGGCCATCCCCGAGGGCGCCCGCGTGATCCTGCTGGACGAGCGCGGCAAGGGCGTGGACACCAAGGGCGTCGCGCGGCGCCTGGCCGACTGGCAGCAGGACGGACGCGATGTCGCGCTGGTGATCGGCGGGGCCGCGGGGCTGGATGAGGCCGTGCGCGCCCGTGCGGAATGGGCCTGGTCGCTGTCGCCGCTGACCTTCCCGCACATGCTGGTGCGGGTGCTGGTCGCCGAGCAGCTCTACCGCGCCTGGTCGCTGCTGAACAACCACCCCTACCACCGCGCGTGATGCCCGTGGCGCATCCGCTGCTGCTGGCTTCCGCCTCCCCGCGCCGGCGCGAACTGCTGGAGCAGGTCCAGCTCGTCTTCGAGGTGGCCCCGATGGACGTGGACGAGACCCCGCTACCGGGCGAGTCCCCGGAGGCGCTGGTCGAGCGCCTCGCCATCGCCAAGGCGGAGGTGGCCCTCGAGCGCGGCATCCCGGGGCAGTGGGTGCTGGCCGCGGATACCGTGGTCGCGCTGGGCGACGAGGCCCTGGGAAAGCCCGTGGATTTCGCCGATGCCGAGTCCATGCTGCAACGCCTCTCCGGCGGTGAGCACCGGGTGGTCTCCGGCATGGCCCTTTGCCGGCCCGGTGAATCCATGCGGGCATGCACCGTGACGACCCGCGTGCGCATGCGGCCGCTGACGCCATCCGACATCGAGCGTTACTGGGCGACGGGCGAGCCGCGCGGCAAGGCCGGGGCCTACGCGATCCAGGGGCGCGGTGCCGCCTTTGTCGAGTGGATTGCCGGGTCCTACACCAACGTGGTGGGGCTTCCGCTGTTCGAACTGGAGCAGTGGCTGGCGGCGATCCCAGACCCGCCGCCGCGCCGCGCCTGATCTGTCCCTTTTACTCGATCCCGAGCTTCTTGAGCCGGTAGCGCAGCTGGCGAAAGCTGAGCCCGAGCAGGCGCGCCGCCGCCGTGCGGTTGCCGCCGGTCTGCTGCAGCGCCGTGGCGATGGCCTGGCGTTCCTGCTCGGCCAGGCGCTGGTCCAGGGCGACGTCGTCCGCCGTTGCCGTCGGTATCTCGCGCCGGGGCGGGGGGGGGACAAAGCCCGGGGCCTCGGCCGATGGCAAGGGTTCGCCATGTGCGGAACGGGGTAGGTCAATGCTGTCGGCTTGAATCGTGGGGCCCTCGCTGAGGGTGGCCGCGCGTTCGAGGATGTTCTCCAGTTCGCGCACGTTCCCCGGGAAGGGATGCCGGGCCAGGGCCTCGAGCGCGTCCGGCGCCAGTTCCAGTGGCTCGGTACCCCACTGCTCGCTGATCCGGGCCAGCACGCACTGGGCGAGCAGAGGGATGTCCTCGCGTCGTTCCCGCAGGGCGGGGACCTTCAGTTCGATCACGTTCAGGCGGTAGTAGAGATCCTGACGGAAGCGCCCCTCGGCCACCGCGCGCTCCAGGTCGTGGTGCGTGGCCGACAGCAGGCGCACGTCCACCGGGATCTCGCGCGTGCCCCCCACGGGCTTGATCGCGCGCTCCTGGATTGCACGCAGCAGCTTGACCTGCATGGGCAGTGGCAGGTCGGCGACCTCGTCGAGAAACAGCGTCCCGCCGCTGGCGGCCTGGAACAGCCCGGTGTGATCCTGCGTGGCCCCGGTGAAGGCCCCCTTGCGGTGGCCGAAGAACTCGCTCTCCATCAACTCGCCGGGGATCGCCCCGCAATTGACCGGGACGAACGGGCGATCGCTGCGCGGCCCCAGGCGATGGATCTCGCGTGCCACCAGCTCCTTGCCGGAGCCGGACTCGCCACGGATGAACACCGGCGCCTGGCTGCGCGCCAGTTTCTGGATCGTCGCGCGCAGGGTCTGCATCGGTGGTGCCTGTCCGAGCAAGGGGCTGTCGGTGCGGGTGGTATCGGCGTCCAGGACCGTGCCGGCATTCAGTGTCCCGGGCAGGTCTGGAGCGGGTTCCATTCGCAGTGCGGTGTCGATAAGCTCGCGCAGCTGCTGCAGGTCCACCGGCTTGCTGACAAAGTCGAATGCGCCCAGCTTCAGGGCCTGGACGGCGGTGTCCACGCTCCCGTGGGCGGTGATCACGGCCACAGGCAGGTCCGGGCGCTGGCCCTGGATGTGGCGCACCAGATCCAGCCCGTCGCCATCCGGCAGGCGCATGTCGGTCAGGCAGAGGTCGAAATCCTGCTGGGCGAGCAGTTCGCGCGCCCCGTTCAGGCGTTCGGTTGTGGTGGCCTCGATCCCCATGCGGGAGAGGGTGATCTCGAGGAGTTCGCAGATGTCCGGTTCGTCGTCCACGACCAGGACGTGGCGAATGCTCATGCGCGTTCCCTCGCGGTCTCCGTTGACGATGCTTCCGTGCTGCTTTTGCCCGCGACTGTTTCGGTCGGGGCGAACAGGATGCGGAAGCATCCGCCGGTGGGTGTGCTGACGTACTCCAGGGTTGCTCCGTTGTTCTCGCACAACATGCGCGAGATGTACAGGCCCAGCCCGGAGCCCCCGCCGCTGCTCGAGACGAACGGTTCGAACAGGTCGGAGCGCTGGTCCGGCGCAATGCCGGGTCCTGCGTCGAGGACATCGAGACTGACAACGCGTGCCACCTGGCCGGCGCCGCCACGCAGCACAATCGGCGGTGAGCCCGGCTGGTCGTGGCCCCCGTGTATGCGGGCGTTGGTGCAAAGGTTCCAGAGGACCTGATTCAGCTGCGAGGGGTCGAACAGCACTTCGGAGTCATACGGTTCGATCCTGGCGTGCAGCGCGACGCGCGGGATCTGCAGGGCGCCACAGAACTCGTCGACGAAACGGTCGAGAAATTCCTGCAGGTTCAGTCGCTCGCGTTGTCCGGTATCGCGTCGCGACAGGCTCAGCACGTTGGAGATTAGCTCGTTCACGCGCTTGCTCTGCTTGTTGATGATGGTCAGCAGGCGCTGGTCGGGTCGGGTCAGCTGTGGAGACTCGGCGAGCAGCTGGGCACTGTGGCTGATCGCGCCCAGCGGGTTGCGGATCTCGTGGGCGATACTCGCGGTCAGGCGGCCGAGCGCCTGCAGCTTGCTGGCCTGTGCCTGGCGCTGGATCTCCGCGAGATCCTCGAGGATCAGCAGCGTCCCGCGATCGCCCAGAGGGGTCAGGCGGACCTGCAGGGCGGGCTGGTCACGATCCCCCGGCAGCTGCTGCGTGTCCGTGCGCATCCCTGTGCTTTGCCATTGTTCGACCCGCTGCGCCAGCGCCGGCGAGATCTCGGCCAGCTGGCGGCCGGGGCGGGGCGGGAGCAGCCGGCGCGCGGCCTCGTTGATCGAACGGATCTCGCCATCCGGGTCGACCGCGATGACGCCGGCGCTCATGCGCGCGATGATCTGGGCGTTGAGCTCGGCGAGGTTGGCCAGGTCTTCTTCCTGACGCTCGACCTGGGCGCGGGTCGCCCCTGCGCGGCGCGCGACATGCCGGGCGAGTAGCCCGGCGGCGAAGAGCGTGGCGCCGAGCAGTCCGGCCTGGCTCAGGCCCGAGCCGTCCTGGTCCAGCAGGAAGATCGCCGCCGCCTCGGCCGTGAGCAGACCCAGGGTAGCGACGGCGGCCAGCGACAGGCTCAGCCGTCCGCCGGAGAGCAGGGTGGCGGCCACCACCGCGGGGATCAGCAACAGGCCGATGCCGGTGCCCACGCCGCCTGCGACCAGGACCAGCGCGACCAGGCTGATGGTGTCGCCAATCCCGCCCAGCAGCGCCAGGGCCGCCAGGCTGGTCGTGCGGGGGTCGCGGGCAGGGCGCCAGGTCATCGCCGCGACGAACAGCGCAAAGACCAGATAGCCGCCGGCGAGTGCCGGATACATCTCCGGGGCCGCGGCGTGCAGCCCCACGGGGCTCTCGGGTACCAGCCCCAGGATCAGCAGGACGCTGGCAACAAAGACGCGGTAGAGCGCGAACAGCCAGGCCGAGCGGCGCGTGTCGGCATCAAGCGCGATGGGCCCCCCCATGGATGCCGACCTCCCGCTGGATCAGTCGGCGCCCGAGTCGGAACCGGGCCCGGTATTCTGCCGGTTGCGGTCGATCTCGGCGTGTTGCGGGGAGCAGTAGAGGCGATCGCCATCGCGGTAGGCCTCGGCCTCCGGGACGTGTACGCCACAATAGGCGCAACGGATCACCGCGCCGCCTTCCTTCAGGCGGTCGGGGCGGGCGTCACGCGAGACGGACTCCTTGCGCGCGCTGGTGGAGCGCACCAGGGTGCGGACCGCCAGAAAGACAGCGACGATGGCAACGATGAGCAGCAGCAGGCGCATGCCGCGATTCTAACGCAAGGAGGTGCCCACCGCCCCCTCGGGTCCGGAAGCCTGGGGGGCGTACGGCTAGCCGGTGTTGCGCATCCCTGCGGCGATCGCGTTGATCGAGCGCAGCAGCGGCGAAAGCCAGGGGTTGTCCGCGTCGTCGTCGGCTTCGGCGTCGAACTGGCGCGACTCGCGCAGCAGGTGGATCTGGATGCTGTTGAGCGGGTCCAGATACGGGTTGCGCCGCTGCAGCGAGCGCGCCAACAGCGGTGTCTCGTCCATCAGTCGGTCCAGCCGGGCCACGCGCAGGACCTCGTTGACCGTGCGTGTGTGCTCCTCGCGCACGCGCGAGTACAGCCGTTCGGCCAGCTCCGGGTCGCTGCAAAGACGTGCGTACTCGGCCGCGGTGCGCATGTCCGCCTTGGTCAGGGCCATCTGGCAGTTCGACAGCAGAGAACGGAAGAATGGCCACTCCTGGTACATCCGCTGCAGCTGTTCCAGGCGTGCCGGGTCCTCGCCTCGCCACTGTTCCAGGGCCGATCCGATCCCGTACCAGGCGGGCAGGGTATGGCGCGACTGTGCCCAGCCGAACACCCAGGGGATCGCCCGGATCGAGCTCTTGGAACGATCCGTCTTGCGCCGGTGGGAGGGGCGCGAACCGATATTCAGGAAACCGATCTCCTGCACCGGGGTAATCTCGTAGAAGTAGTCGAGAATCCCCGGCGTGCGGTCGATCAGGTCGCGGTAGGCATCCTCGCCAGCACGGGCCAGCTCGCCCATCGTGTCGCGGTATTCGTCACGGTCCTGGCGTGCCGTGCGGATCAGGCTGCGCGAGGCGAGCATCAGACCGGTCGCCCCCATGCCCAGTTCGTAGACCGCCGTCTCTGCGTTGGAATACTTGTACGACAGCACCTCGCCCTGCTCGGTGAACTTGATCCGCCCCTGCACGGTGGCCGGGGGCTGGGCGAGGATAGATTCATGGGTCGGGCCGCCGCCGCGGCCCACGGTACCACCGCGCCCGTGGAACAGCTGGCAGCGCACGCCAAAGCGGTCGGTGATCCCGACGATCTTCTTCTGCGCCTCGTAGAGGTTCCAGCTGGAGGCGAGGATGCCGCCATCCTTGCAGGAGTCGGAGTAGCCGAGCATTACGTCCTGGACGTTGCCGGAGGCGGACAACAGGCGGGCATAGACCGGGTTGGACAGCAGGCCTTCCAGCACGTCCTCGACATGCAGCAAGTCCTCAATGGTCTCGAACAACGGCGAGATGCGCAGGTGGCAGAACGGCTCGCCGTTCTCGTCCTCGCCGGCCAGCCCCGTCAGGCGGCCCAGCAGCAGGACCTCCAGCACATGCGAGGCGGCGTGGGTCATCGAGATCACGTAGGTGCCGATGCCATCCGGACCGATCTCGCGGCGCATCGACTGGATGACCTCGAATACGCGCAGGGTCTCCAGTGCGCCCTCGTCGAGGGCCTCGCGATTCAGATCGGCCAGCGATGGTGCCGCGATCAGGTCGCTCAGGACCTTCTGGCGGCCGGACTCGTCCAGCGTGTTGTAGTTGACCTCCGGTGCCAGTTGCTGCAGCAGCTGGGCGATGGCCTCGCTGTGGACCGTGGACTCCTGGCGCACGTCCAGGTGATGCAGGTGGAAGCCGCAGGTCTCGACCAGACGGATCAGGTCGGTCAGCGCGCCGGAGGCGATGTTGCGGTCGCCATGGCTGATCAGCGAGTCGCGGATCAGGTTCAGGTCCTGCAGAAAGGCATTGGCGTCGGCGTAGGCGCTGTTGGTCGGCAGCACGGCCGCCTCGCCCTGGATGCGCCGGCAGACCGTCTCCAGCGTCTCGCGCAGGCGGTAGCGCATGATGTACAGCTTGCGCCGGTACGGTTCGCTCTCGAAACGGTCGGAGGCGCCGTGGAACACGGCGTTGGCGATGTTGCTGTCGGCGTCCAGGCTGTCGAGGAATTCCTGCGACGGCTGGCACATATAGGCTGAATGGGTGAGGACATTGCGCAGGTGATTGACCCGCTTGATGTACTCGCGCAGGACCTGCTCCATCGCCAGGCGGCAGGCCAGTTCGGTGACTTCCGGGGTGACGTTCGGGTTACCGTCACGGTCACCGCCAATCCAGGAGCCGAAGTGCAGAAAGGCCGGGATGCGCACGGGCAGGCTGCCGTCTGGGTGTACCCCGTAGATGCGCCGGATCGCCTTCTCCAGGAAGCGGTAGGACAGCGGTATTGCCTCGAACAGGCTCTCCTCGAAATAGAACAACCCGTACTTGATCTCGTCCTGGACCTGCGGCTTTTTCACCCGCACCTCGTTGGTGCGCCACAGCAGCTGGATCTGGGTCTCCAGCTCCTCGATGATCAGGCGGCGTTCTTCCTCGCCCAGCTCGGGCTGGTTGAGCCGGTCGGCTGTCTCGAACACGCGGCGCTGGTTCTCCATCGTGGTCCGGCGACGGGCCTCGGTGGGGTGCGCGGTGAATACCGGCTGGTAGTGCAGTTCCGCGAGCAGGCGTTCCAGTTCGGCGGCGGTCACACCCTCGTTGTGCAATTCGCGCAGCGTCTGGTCGAACGAGCCGGTCCACAGCGGCTCGCCGCTGGAGACCTGCGCGCGCCGCCAGCGGTAGAACAGGTCTTCCTCGGCGATGTTGACCAGGCTGAAGTAGATGCTGAACGCGCGGATCACGCGTTCGGTCAGGGTCGCGTCGAAGTGGGTGATGTCCGCCATCAGACGCTGGCGCAGCTGGGGATCTTCGTCCTTGCGCAGGCTCACGAAACCGCGGCGGAGCTTTTCCACTGCGTCGAATACGGTCTGGCCTTCCAGCTTGCGGATTACGTTACCCAGCAGTTCGCCGAACAGGCGCACGCGGGCGCGCAGTTCCTTGTCCTTGGGCAGGAATCGGTCGTCTAGGTCGGTTTGAGTCATAAGCCCTTCTGCACGCACAAGGCCGGCCCATGGGCCGGCCTTGTGGGGAACGTTGCTAGCGCGAAAAGAGGATGATTATAGCGCAGATCAGCCGGTCGTAGCCTGTCGCCTGCGGGGAACCAGTTGGCGATAAAGCGAGAGGTAGTGCTCGGCACTCGCGGTCCAGTCGAATTCCTGGGTCATGCCGGTGCGCAGGAGTTGTTCCCAGCGCCCGTCGGCGCGCTGCTGGTAGAGCTCGAGGGCGCGTTCCAGGGCCTGCGTCAGGGCGCTGACCGTGTCGGGCGTGAAGCTGAAGCCAGTGGCTGTGCCGTCGGCCAGGTTTTCGGGGCTTGCGTGCACCACGGTGTCCGCCAGCCCGCCCGTGGCATGCACCACCGGCGGGGTGCCGTAGCGCAGGCTGTACATCTGGTTCAGGCCGCAGGGCTCGAAGCGCGAGGGCATCAGGAACAGGTCGGACCCGGCCTCGATCTGGTGCGCCAGCGGCTCGTCGTAGCCGATATGCACCCCGACGCGGCCGGTGTAGGTCCGGGCCAGGGCGCCGGTCGCATGTTCCAGGTCCTTCTGTCCGGAGCCGACCAGGGCGAGCTGCACACGTCCGGCCTCCAGCAACGGGGTGCAGGCCGCATGGATCAGGTCCACGCCCTTTTGCTCGACCATGCGCCCGACATGGCCAAGCAGCGGTACGTCCGGGTCCTCGTCCAGCCCCATGCGTTTTTGCAGCGCGGCCTTGCTATGGGCCTTGCCGGCCAGGTCCTCCGCCGAGTAAGGCTGAGCGATGTGGCGATCACGGGACGGATCCCAGGCGCGGTAGTCGACCCCGTTCAGGATGCCGTAGAGGTCGGCGGCGCGGGCGCGCAGCACGCCGTCCAGGCCCATGCCTGATTCCGGCTCCTGGATCTCGCGGGCGTAGGTGGGCGAGACGGTGGTGATGGCGTCGGAGAAGACCAGTCCGGCCTTTATGAACGACAACTGGTCGTGGAACTCCAGGGCGTCCGGGGTCCACAGATCGGACGGCAGCCCAAGATCGTCCATCGCCTGCGCCGGGAACAGGCCCTGATAGGCGAGGTTGTGGATCGTGAAGATCGTGCGCGGGCGCGGGGCGCCACTGCGCTCGGGGTCCAGGAACACGGGCACCAGGCCGGTCTGCCAGTCGTTCAGGTGCACCAGTTCCGGTGCCCAGTCGAGCCCGGCCTCGTCGCGGGCGATGGCGGTGATCGCCCGGGCGAATCCGGCGAAACGCTGGGCGTTGTCCGGCCAGTCCGTGCCATTGCTGGCGCTGTAGGGGTTGCCGGCCCGCTGGAAATACTCCGGCCAGTCGACCAGGTAGACCGGCAGTTTGGTACCGGGCAGATGGCCTTCAATCAGCTGCCAGGGCGCATCCGGGGGGCCGGGCAAGGGTTGCGCGTGGGCCAGCTGGCTGCAGGCCTCCGGATAGCCGGGTACGACCAGCCGTACGTCCTGCCGCCGCCGGCGCAGGGCAACGGGCAGACTGGCGCTGACGTCGGCGAGGCCCCCGGTCTTGGTGAGGCCGTACGCCTCGCTGCTGGCGAAAAGGATGCGCATAACAATTTCCTGGGGAAACACGGGTGGAACCGGGAGCCCCGGTTGCGTTTCCAAGAGTGTAACGCAGGCGCCCGGAGCGATATGGGGCGCCGGGGCATTGAACGGCTGGGCGGCGCGCGGCAATCTGGAGTCACCATCGCAAGGGGCACACGGATGATCTCAGGGAACGAAGGGGCACGGAGTGATGATCTGGCTGCACATGCAGAGCGGCTGAACGAGTGCCCCCTGCGAAACCTGCTGGAAGAGGACTCGGGCCGGGTGCAGCGGGATGTGCAGGAGATCGCGGGGCTGCGCCTGGACTGGACGCGCCAGCGGCTGGACGGTCCGGCGTGGCAGGCCCTGGCGGCGCACGCGAACCGCTGCGGTGTGTCCGGGGCCTTGGAGCGCCTGTTCTCGGGCGAGCGCGTGAACATCACCGAGGGGCGGGCGGCTCTGCATTCAGCGCTGCGCCTGCCGCCCGGGGCGTGCTGCGAGGTCGAAGGCGAGGACCTGGCGCGTGTGGTGCATGCGGAACTCGAGCGCATGGAGGCCTTCGTGCGGCGGGTCCACACGGGTGAGCATATGGGCCATACCGGGCGTCCGATCCGGCGCGTGGTCAATATCGGCATTGGCGGCTCCGACCTGGGCCCGCGCATGGTTTGTCGTGCACTGGCCGCACACGCGCGGCCGACCGCCGAGGGCGATCCGCTAACCGTGCGCTTTGTCTCCAATGTGGATGGCGCCGCGCTGTCCGCCGAGCTGCGCGAGGCCGACCCCGAGACGACTCTGTTCATCGTCGCCTCCAAGACCTTCGGCACGCAGGAGACCCTGACCAACGCCCGCGCCGCGCGTGACTGGCTGCTTGGCCACTTTCCCGAGGAGGCGGTCGCGCGCCACTTCGTCGCGGTGTCCACCGCGCGCGAGCGGGTGGTGGCGTTCGGGATCGACCCGGCCAACATGTTCGGCTTCTGGGACTGGGTGGGCGGGCGCTATTCGGTGTGGTCGGTGATCGGTCTGCCGGTGGCGCTGCTTCTGGGCATGGATGGCTTCCGCGCCTTCCTCGGCGGGGCGCACATGATGGACGAGCACGTGCGCGCCACGCCCCTCGCCGACAACGCCGCCGTACGCATGGCCCTGGTCGACTACTGGAACCAGAACCTGCTGGGGGCCTGCGCCCGCGCGGTCCTGCCCTATGACGAGCGCCTGGCCCTGCTGCCCGCCTATCTGCAGCAGGCAGAGATGGAGAGTCTCGGCAAGCGGGTGCGTCTGGATGGCCGCCCGGTGGAGGAGGATACCGGCAGCATCGTCTGGGGGGCGGTCGGCACCGATGGCCAGCACGCGTTCTTTCAGCTGCTCCATCAGGGTACGCGGGTGATCCCGGCGGAATTTATCGGCGTGGCCCGGCCGGAACACGACCTGCCGGCCCAGCACCCGCTGCTGCTGGCGAACCTGGTAGCGCAGGCGCAGGCCCTGGCGCTCGGCAAGGACGAGGACACGGTGCGCGCGGAGATGGCCGCGGCCGGGACCGCCCCCAAGCAGATCGATGCCCTGGCCTCGCACCGGACTTTCCCGGGCAACCGGCCCAGCACCGTGATCCTGCTCGAGCAACTCGATCCGGCAACGCTCGGGGCGCTGATCGCACTGTACGAGCACAAGATCTATGTGCTCGCGACGCTCTGGGGTATCAATGCCTTCGACCAGTGGGGCGTGGAGCTTGGCAAGCAGTTGGCGGGCGAGGCCCTCCAGGCCCTGCGCGGCGAGGGCGGGCAGCCGGACGCGGCCACGGCCGCGACGCTGGACTGGCTGCGCCCGCGGCTGCCGACTGCCGACTGACTTCTTTCCTGGCCAGTTCCGCTACACGGCCAGCGCGTCGTCCGACTCTTCGATCTGCGGGACGTCGGTGGGCAGAGTGATGGTGCGTTCCTCGCCGTCCAGCCAGAAGCGGATCTCCGCCTCTTCGCCATCCGGAGTCTCGGAGACCGCATCCAGGAATTCGATCGGGGTCTCGGGAGTTTGCCCGTTTACCTCCAGGATCAGCGCGCCCTGCGCCAGGCCGGCGGCTGCGGCAGCGCCCTGGGCGCGGCTGACCAGCACGCCGGGTTCATCCGGCAGTTCCAGTGCCTCGCGCAGGTCGTCGCGCACCGCGATCACGGTGATGCCGAGTGCGGTCACCACCTCGTCGTCGCCGGGCGGGCTGTATTCGAACGGCACGTCGGCCTCGAGGACGTCGGGCGAGACCGCAATCGTGGCACCGGTGCGCACGGCCAGGGCCAGGCCGTCACTGGGGCGGGTGTCGATGTAGCGCGGTTCTTCCTCGCCCTCCACGCGCAGTTCCAGCCAGCCGAGGTAGGTGCCGTCGACCAGGCCGTCGACGATCACGCGCTCCAGGGTCGCATTCAGTTCGTCCAGCAGGTTGATCATCAGGTCGTGCGTCTGCGGACGCGACAGCTGGACCTCGTGCATCGCCAGCAGGATGGCCTGCGCCTGGTCGGGGCCGATCACGATCGGTACCACCTCGCCGGAGTCGGGGTCGCGCAGCAGGGCGATCGGGGCGCCGGTCTGAGCGTCCATGCCGACGGTGGCCAGCTCCACCGGCAGCACGCGTTCCAGCGCCTCCGGATCGACTTCGCGGGCGAGGGTGTCACTGGCGGCGAGCGTGAGGGTGAACACCAGGGAGACGATCAGGACTCGGGGCCAGGCAAACCAGCGGGGATGCGACATGGGGCGGGCCTGTGTTCGGGATGTCCCTCGATCATGGCAGTCCGCCCCGGGCGCGTCCAGAATGACCCGAAATCCGATGCAGGAGAGATGATGCCCCGACACAAGCCGTACGCCCCGGCCGCGGAGGAGAACCGCGACCCCATCCTGTCCGTATTGCGCGACCGCTTTGCCGCCCCGGGACGCGTACTGGAGGTTGGGGCGGGAACGGGGCAGCACGCGGCGCATTTCGCCGGCGCCCTGCCACACCTCGACTGGCTCCCAAGCGATGTCGCGGAGAATCTTCCGGGGGTGGAGGCCTGGCGGGCGGACGCGGCGCTGCCGAACCTGCGGGCGCCGGTGGCGCTGGACGTGCTGGCCGACCCCTGGCCCGAGGGGCCGTTCGACTACGTCTACAGCGCGAATACCGTGCACATCATGCACTGGCCGGCGGTCGAGGCCTTTTTTGCCGGCGTGGGGCGGGTGCTGGCACCGGCCGGGGTGTTCGCGCTCTACGGCCCGTTCGCCCACGACGGCGCACATATGGCGGCCTCCAACGCGCGTTTCGATGCGATGCTGCGTCAGCAGGATGCCGGCATGGGCGTGCGTGACCGGGCCGACCTGGACGCGCTGGCCGCGCAGCACGGTCTCGGCCGGGCCGAGGTGGTGGAGATGCCGGTCAACAATCAGGTGCTGATCTGGCACAAGGCTTGAAGAGTCCGTGTTTCCCTGGCGCGGTGCGCGTCAGATGTTGTGGTGCTTCAGCGGGTAGCCGCGTTCCTTGAAGTAGCGGTAGCGGGCGCGGCCCGCCTCGCGCGCCGACTCCTCGCCGCCGACGATATCCGCGACGCGCTCGAAGCGCCCGCAGTACTCCGGCACCTCCGGCGCCAGGTTGATCAGCACGTCGCAGCGATCCGACGGGGCATGGGCTTCGTGCAGGGAGACCGGGACGTCCGCATCGCGCACATCGGTGCTGTGCGGCAGGAACGCGGTGTCCTCGAAGGTCCACAGCCACTCGTCCAGCGTGCGCGTCAGCTCCGGCGAGCCGGTGTGGATGTGCACGCGATGGCCCTGGCCGCTGGCCTTTTTCGCCAGGCGGCAGGTGAAGCGCAGGCGCGCCTCCGGGGCCGGGTCCTGCAGCAGGTAGAAGCTGACGTGGGTCATCCGCGCCCGACCCGGATCAGGCCTGGTCGAGCAGGTAGCGCATCAGCATCGGGACTGGGCGGCCGGTCGCGCCCTTCTCCTTGCCGCTCTTCCAGGCCACGCCGGCGATATCGACATGCGCCCAGGTGTAGTCCTCGGTATAGCGCGACAGGAAGCAGGCGGCGGTGATGGTGCCGGCCGGGCGCCCGCCGATGTTGGCCATGTCGGCGAAATTGCTCTTCAGCTGTTCCTGGTACTCCGGCCACAGCGGGAGCTGCCAGCCGCGATCACCGGTCTCCTCGCCGGCGGCCAGCAGGCTCTTCGCCAGGCGCTCGTTGTTGCCCAGGATCGCCGCGCCCTGATGGCCCAGGGCGATGATGCAGGCCCCGGTCAGCGTGGCGATGTCGATCACCGCCTTCGGCTTGTAGCGCTCCACCCAGGTCAGGGCATCGGCCAGCACCAGGCGGCCCTCGGCGTCGGTATTCAGGATCTCGACGGTCTGTCCGGACAGGGTGGTGACGATGTCGCCCGGGCGCGTCGCGCGGCCGTCGGGCATGTTCTCGGCACTGGTGACCACGCCGACCACGTTGACCGGCAGCCCCAGCTCGCAGCAGGCCTCGATCACCCCGAACACGCTGGCGGCGCCGCACATGTCGTACTTCATCTCGTCCATCTCGGCACCGGGCTTCAGCGAGATGCCGCCGGTGTCGAAGGTGATGCCCTTGCCGACCAGCACCACCGGGGCGTCGCCCTTCTTGCCGCCGGAGTACTCCATCGCGATCAGGCGCGGCGGGCGCTCGGAACCCTTGCCTACCGCCAGGATGGCCCCGGCGCCAAGCTTCTCCAGGTCCTTCTCGTCCAGCACCGTGGCCTTCAGCTGCTTGTACTGCTTCGCCATCTCGCGGGCGGTGTCGGCCAGGCTCTCCGGGTAGCAGACATTCGGCGGGGTGTTGCCCAGGTCCTTCGCGCGGTTCACGCCGGTGGCGATCGCCGCGGCCTCGGTGCAGGCCTGCTTCGCGGCCTCGGCGTCCTTGCGCTCCACGCACAGCTGGATCTTGTCCAGCTTCACCGGGGTGGTCTTCTCCTTGCCCTTGAACGGGGTGAAACGGTAGGCGGCATCCGAGATCGCCGCGACCAGGGTGTGCACCACCCAGGCGATGTCCTTGCCGCGCGGCTGGAAGTCCGCGACCGCGATCGCGGCGCTGGTGGCCGGGCGCTCGACCAGCGCGGCGGCCAGGGCCTGCGCCGCCTTGCGCGCGGCGCGGGCGTCGAAGTCCTTCTTCGCCCCCAGGCCGATCAGGAGTGCGCTACCCTTCCCTTGATTGCCTGGGCTGCCACCGCCGGGCAGCAACAACCGGCTGCCGGCCTCGCCATCCATCTCGCCGGCCTTCAGCAGGGCCGCGATCTCGCCGTCGCGAGCGGCATCCAGGGCGCTGGCGCCCGCGGCCGGCTTGCGCTTGTGGGCGATCCCGGCGGCGCGGATGCCGACGCGGGGTTTGTCGAGGGTCGAGGTGGTGACGGAGAATTGCATCAAATGCCTCCCGAAAATGAGTCCGAGCATGTTACCAGCGCCGAGCGGCGCCCGACCACGCGTCGCGTCCGGCGCGGGGTGACGGGCGCATGATCCTGCGTCGCGCCGAGCGCTTCATCGCCCGCGAGCTGTGGCTGACCCAGGCCGCAGTGAGCGTGGTGTTGCTGCTGGTCATTATCGGCGGCGTACTGGCGCGGGTGCTGCGCGACGTCGCCGAGGGCAGCCTGCCGGTCGATTTCCTCCCCGGCATGGTCGCGTTCGGGGCGTTCAAGGGCATTGTGTTCCTCTGGCCGGTCGCCCTGTTTCTGGCGTTCATGCTGGTGTTCGGGCGCATGCAGCGCGACAGCGAGATGACCGCGCTGCAGGCCAGCGGGATGTCGTTCGCGGCCCTCTACCGCGCGCTGTTCTGGGTGGCGGCCCCGGCCGCGCTCCTGCTGCTGGTGCTGATGACCATGGTCGTACCCCGTACCGAGGCGCAGATCGACCAGTTGCGTGACCTGGCCGAGCAGCGCTCCGACCTGGTGGGGATTGCCCCGGGGCGTTTCCTGCGTTCGCGGGTGGGCGATCAGGTCTTCTTCGCCGAGCGCATGAGTGAGGATCGCGAGGCCTTGCTGGAAGTCTTCATCTATCGCGAGGTGGATGGAGAGTCGCAGATCACCGTGGCCGAGCGCGCGGTGCCCGATCCCGAGGCCGAGGGCAGCGGCTTCCTGCTGCTGGAGAACGGCTATCGCTACGTCGGCGAGCCCGGCACTGCGAGCTTCCGCATGCTGGAGTTTGAGCGCCTGCGCACCCAGATTACCGAGCCCGACCCAACCACGCGCCGCGCTAGCCTGGATGCGCTGCCGACCTCCGCGCTGTGGGCGCAGCGCGACGATCCCGAGGCGCGCGCCGAGCTGGAATGGCGTCTGGCAATGCCGCTGTCGATCCTGGTGCTGGCATTGCTTGCGCTGCCGCTGGCGCAGGTGCCGCCCCGCACCGGGCGCTATGCGCGCATCCCGGCCGCGATCGGTGTGTACGTGCTGTACGCAAACTTCCTCATCCTCGGGCAGGGACAGCTGGCCGACGGCCGCACACCACTGGCCCTGGGGCTGTGGTGGACCCATGGCCTGATGCTGGTGTTGTGGGTGGTGCTGGCCTGGCACAAGGGCCTGTTGCGGCTGCGATCGGCCACTCCTCGCTTGCGTGATGCCGGAGGGGCGCCATGACCACGGTGTTGGGGCGCTATGTGATCCGCCAGGTGCTGATCGGCACGGCGTTGGCCGTAGTATTGCTGGTCGCGCTGGACGCGGTGTTCGCGATGATCGACGAGCTGCGCGATACCGGCACCGGCACCTACGGGGTCACCGAGGCGATGCTCTACGTGGCGCTGACCCTGCCGCGGCGGATGTACGAGATGCTGCCCTCGGCGGCCCTGCTGGGCGGGCTCCTGTGGTTGGGCAACCTCGCCGCGAACAGCGAGCTGACGGCGATGCGGGCCGCCGGCATGACCCTGGGCCGGTTCATCGTCTGGGTGCTGCAGGCGGGGCTGGTCGTGGTAATGGTGATGCTGATTATCGGCGAGTTCTTTGCTCCGGCCTCGGAGACGCGTGCCCAGGCGTTGAAGGCCTCGGCCTTCGACGAGGAGATCAGCGTGGGGTCGATGGGGCTTTGGGCACGCGACGGTCAGCGAATGATCCACGCCGAGTCGGTGCTGGCCGGGAATCAGCTGATCGGGGTGCGCATCATCGAGTTCACCGGGGATCGCGAGCCCAGCCGCATCACCCGCGCGGCGCGGGCCCAGTTTGTCGATGGAGATTGGCGGCTGGAGGACGTGGAGCGTTCGCAGCTGTCGCATGACCGCGTGGTCGCCGAACACCGTGAGCAGGAGACGATCGACCGGCTGATCGCCCCCGAGTATTTCGACGTGCTGGTGGTCGAGCCCAGCCAGATGGCCGCGCTCGATCTCTCTCGCTACATCGATTATCTGCAGCAGAATCAGTTGGATGCGGCTCCCTACGAGGTCGCGTTCTGGCAGCGCTTCACCCTGCCGGCCAGTACCTTCGTGATGCTGCTGCTGGCGATCCCGTTCCTGTTCGGCTCGCAGCGCGAGGGCGGCGCCGGCCAGCGCCTGTTTATCGGGATCGCGATCGGGGTCTCGTTCGTGATCGTGATGCGCGCGATCACCCACCTGGGGCTGGTGTACAACCTGCCGCCGCTGCTGGCGGCCAGCCTGCCGGTGTTGCTGTTCCTGGCCATCGCGCTGTTCGCGCTGCGACGCATGGCGGTGCGGGCATGATCGCTCCCTTGCGGCGGATATTTCTCGCGGGCGGTTTGGCGGGGCTGCTGGCCCTGCTCGCCGGCTGTGGTGGTAGCGGACCCGGTGACCTGGAGCCGCTGCCGCGCGCGGCCACGGTGCTGGCGTTCGGGGACAGCGTGACCCACGGGACGGGCGCCTCGCGCGGGGAAGATTTCCCGGCGCGTCTGGCCGAGATCACTGGCTGGCAGGTGGTGAACGACGGCGTGCCCGGCGACCGGGCGGACAGCGCGCGTGGCCGGCTGGGCCCCAGCCTGCGCGAGCACGAGCCCGATCTGGTGATCATCGGTCTCGGCGGCAATGACTTCCTGCGCCAGCGCGCCGCGCCGGCGGTCAAGGAGGACCTGCGGGCCCTGATCCACGAGGTGCGCGAGCATGGCGCCCAGCCCCTGCTGCTTGGCGTGCCCTCGGCCTCGGCCTTCGCGGCCGCCACGGGGCGCCTGCGTGACGACGGCATCTATGGCGAGTTGGCGCGCGAGGAGGAGGTCCCGCTAATCGACGGGGTGCTGTCAGGGGTGCTCTCGAACGGCGACCTGCGCGCGGATCGCATCCACCCCAACGCGGCCGGCTATCAGCAAATGGCGGAGCAAATCGCCGACGGGCTGGAGGAATCAGGCCTGTGGCTTGCCCCCTGATGTAAAGGACCCTGCGGGCTCCGGGGCCGCAGGCGGCGTCGGTTCAGGCCGCCTTGTCTTTTTTCCAGCGTGGTTTGGCGAGGCCCGGGATGCGTACCAGCTCGGTCCCGGACAGCCAGTCGTGCAGCATCCAGCGCCGTGGATGGAACTGCGACAGCCCCAGCGCGAAGATCGCTGCGGCGGTAACCGCCACGGTCGCCACGGCGCCGTGTTCGCGCACCGCCCAGATCGCCATCAGCACCACCAGCCACTGGGCGGCCGCCACCAGATAGCGCAGCGTGGCCTGCCAGGCGTTGACCGGCTGGCCATGCTCGGTGCGCAGCTGGATGTTCCAGGTCTGCAGGCCCAGGGTCTGCCCGGTGCGCGTCCAGAACCAGAAAAAGAATGCCCAGCCCACGAACAGGTTGGCGATGAAATGCGCGCGGGTGGAGTACCAGCCGGTCAGGTTGCCCAGTGCCACCACGATCATGCCCAGCACCATCCAGATCGCGATCAACAGCAGGGCGTCGTAGATGATCGCGCCGAAGCGGCGCAGCAGGCCGGCGGGCAGGCCTTCGATATTCTTGGGGTCTTGGCTCATGGGCAGGGTCGGGATCGGTATGCAGGTTGGTGGAACGGGCAAGGAGCGCGTAGTCTTCCTGTATGGAGCGACGGTTTCAACGTATCCCCCTGGAGTTTCCGGCCAACCTGATCCATGCGAACGGGGAATGTCCCGTGCGCGTCGAGGACATATCGCTGCGCGGTGTCCTGGTCGAGGGGGCGCAGATCCCAGTTTTTGAGCCAGATGCCGTGGTCACGCTGGACATCCCTTTGTCCGACGAGGCGCGGATCGCGTTCGAGGGTCGCGTACGCTGGCAGGAGGGCCTGTGGCTGGGACTCGAGATCGAGGCGATGCCGCTGGAATCGGCGACGCACCTGCGCCGCCTGGTCGAGCTCAATCTGGGTGACGAGGCCCTGCTGGAGCGGGAATTTGCCGCCATGGCCGAGTCCGCCCCGACTCGCGAATAAGTCAGCCTTCAAAGCAAAGGCCCCAGCCTGCAATCCCGAAGGCTGCGGCGATCAGAAGACTTCCCGGAACGAGAGCACCTCCACCCATTCGCCCACGCGCGCCCCGTCGGACTCGCGCGGCAGCACGATGTAGGCATTGGCCTCGCTCATCGCGCGCAGCTGGTGCGAGCTCTGGCCGCCGGCCGAACGTACGACCCATCCACGCTCATCGGTGGCGAGCACCGCCCGCTGGAAGTCCTTGCGCCCGGGGGTCTTGCGCAGGTCCTCCACCAGGCGTGCGCTGATGGTGTGCGGCGGCGTGGTGTCGCGTCCGGCCAGGGCCTGCAGGGCAGGGCGTACCAGCAGCGCGAAGGTCGTCATGACCGCGACCGGGTTGCCGGGCAGGCCCAGGAAGTGGGCGTTGCCGAAACGCCCGAAGGCCAGAGGGCGGCCGGGCTTGATCGCGATCTTCCAGAAGCCGACCTGGCCCGAGGCCTGCAGGACACGAGTCACGTGGTCGGCATCGCCGACCGAGACGCCGCCGGTGGTGATGACCAGGTCCGCTTCCTGCCCGGCGCGCTCCAGCGCCTCGCGAACGGCCGCCTCTGTATCGCGGATCACGCCGTAGTCCAGCGCCTCGACCGGGTAGGAGGCCAGCAGCGCGCGCAGCGTGTGGCGGTTGGAGTCATGGATCTGGCCCGGTCCCAGCGGCTGTCCCAGCGGCACCAGTTCGTCGCCGGTGGAGAAGAATGCGACCCGCGGCTTGCGCAGTACTTGCAGCTCGCCGATCCCCTGGCTGGCCAGCACGCCGATCTCGGCCGCCCCGATGACATGCCCCCTGGCGAATAGCGCGGTCCCGCTGGCAGTGTCGCTGCCCGGGCCGCGAATGTTGTGCCCGGGCGCCAGGCCGCCGTTGTGCAGGCGAATCCCGGTTTCGCCGACGCGCTCGACCTGTTCCTGCATGATCACGACGTCGGCCCCGTCCGGGACCACGGCGCCGGTCAGGATGCGCACGCACTGGCCCGGTGTCACCGTGCCGTCCCAGGGGTGCCCGGCGGCCGAAGTCCCGGCCAGCATCAGCTCGCGGCCCTCGACGGCGTCGTCGGCGCGCAGGGCATAGCCATCCATCGCCGAGACGGCGGCCGGCGGGACGTCGATACGGGCGGCGACCGGCTCGGCCAGGGTGCGGCCCAGCGCCGATTCCAGTGCCAACGTCTCGGATTCGGTCAGTGCATCGCAGGCCTGCAGGATGGCCGCGCGCGCCTGTTCCAGGGTCAGTGCGTTGGGGTCGAATTCGTCGCAGCTGGGCACGGACATAGCGCTCGGCGTCTCCGGGGCAGGTGTTCAGGGGTTCAGGTTGAAGTGGTCAATGATAAAACGCGCGACCGCATCGGGGTCGTTGATCGGCAGCAGGGGGCCGTCGAAGTCCAGCTCGGCGGCATCGGTCGCGACCGCGATCACGCCGGGGATCTCCGGGTAGAGCGGGGGCTTGCCGACAGAGGGGCGGTGGACCTCGATCTTCGGCAGGTCAGCCTGCTTGAAGCCCTCGACCAGGATCAGGTCCGCGCGTTCCGGGTCCAGGCGCGAGCAGAGCATGTCCAGGTCCGGTACGCGGCCATCGTCGGTCTCCGGGGTCTCCACCATCAGCGCATAGCGCCGGCAGGAGGCAACCAGCATCTGGTCCGCACCGGCATGGCGCAGCTCGTAGCTGTCCTTGCCGGGGGTATCCACGTCGAAGGCATGGTGGGCATGCTTGATCACGGCCGGGCGCTGGCCGCGGGCGCGCAGGGCGGGGATCACCGCCTTGAGCAGGGTGGTCTTGCCGCTGCCGCTCCAGGCGGCAAAGCCGATGCGCGGGAGGTTGGTCGGGATTGGGTTCATGGCCACCTGCTTGCGTTATGCACGCCCGAGTATAGCGATAACCGGTGGCAGCGGGAGGGGGCGCTCAGCCGACCAGGTCTTCGGGCGTGTTCAGGTTGACGAAGGCGCCGGGCTGGTCGGAGAAGTCGACCACCGTGGCGCCAATGTCGCGAAACCAGCGGCCGACCGCGAGTGGGCCACGTGCGAGATCCGTCTCCAGGCGCGCGGCCAGCTCGGGTCTGAGCAGCGCGAATAGCGGTTGCAGCCGTTCGCCGTCGTGGGCGATCGCGGCCGGGGCGGCGCAGGAGCCCAGCGCCTGGCCCAGTCTTGCGGCCAGATTCGGAGGCAGGTGCGGGGCATCCACCGGGACACAGAGCAGGGTGTGGCCGGGGGCGTGCGCCCATGTCGCGGCGATCCCGGCCAGCGGCCCCGGGTAATCGGGGCGCGTATCCGGCAGACAGGGAAACCCCAGCGCCTGATAGCGGTCGATATCGGTGTTGGCGCTGATCACGATGGAGTCCACTTGCGGCCGCAGACGTTCGATCACCTGTTCCACCAGTGGGCGGCCCTGGTACTCCACCCAGCCCTTGTTGCGCCCGCCCATGCGTCGACCCTGTCCGCCGGCCAGGACCAGGCCGAGTGGCGGATGCATTGCCTTGTTCGTGGGGGATGCGGACATCGGGATTGGGGAATCAGCGGCGCAATAGCCTATGGTTTAGGGTGGGGGCACGTACCGGGTGAAGCGTTGCCGAGTGTACGACGAAACAGGACCGACGGGAGAGGAAGCCCATGAAGCGAGGCGGCATGCGCCTCTGGCGAACCGTAATCTGGCTGGCGTTCCTGCTGCTGGGGGCCGGCTGGCTGGCGATGTCCACGCTGGCGGACACCGGGCAGCGGCAGGCACTGGTGCTGACCGTGGAAGATGCCATTGGTCCGGCCACCGGCGATTACATCCGCCGCGGTATCGAGCGCGCGGAGGCCGAGGACGCCGAGATCATGGTCCTGATGCTGGATACCCCGGGCGGGCTGGATTCCAGCATGCGCAGCATTATCCGCAACATCCTGCAATCGGATGTCCCGGTGGTCACCTATGTCCACCCTTCGGGTGCCCGCGCGGCCAGTGCCGGGACCTACATCCTCTACGGTTCGCATGTCGCCGCGATGACCCCGGCCACCAACCTCGGTTCTGCCACGCCGGTGCAGATGGGCGGAGGCGGCCTGCCGGGCATGGATCCGCCGGAAGAGGAGGAAGAAGAGGCCACCGACGAGACCAATGGCAATGGCGACAACGGTAACGGTAACGGCAACGGCAACGGCAACGGCGACAACGGCGAGGTCGAACCGGCCACCGAGGAGGAACTGCTGGAAGACGATCCCCCCTCACCCCGCCGGGGCGGCGACGCGATGGAGCGCAAGGTGCTGGAAGATGCGGTGTCCTACATCCGCGGCCTGGCCGAGCGCTACGACCGCAACGCCGAGTGGGCCGAGGAGACAGTGCGCGAGGGCTCCAACCTGACCGCGACTGCCGCGCTGGAACAGAACGTGATCGATTTCGTCGCGGACAACCTCGACGACCTGCTGGCGCAGATCGACGGCCATACCGTGCGTATGCACGACGGCGAGCGGACGCTGTCGACCGAGGGGCTGGAGATTGTGCGCATGGATCCGGACTGGCGCACCCAGTTGCTGTCGCTGATCACCAACCCGAATATCGCCTACATCCTGATGCTGATCGGGATATACGGCATCATCTTCGAGCTGGCCAATCCGGGCGCGATCTATCCCGGGGTGATCGGCTCGATCGCGCTGATACTGGCGTTCTTCGCGCTGCAGGTGATGCCGGTGAACTACGCGGGCCTGGCGCTGATGCTGCTGGGCATGATTTTCATGATTGCAGAGGCCTTCGTACCCAGTTTCGGGGCGCTGGGCATAGGAGGAATCGTGGCCTTTACTGTTGGCTCCATCATCCTGTGGGACGACCCGCAGCTGAATGTGGCGATCCCGCTGGTGATTGGCACTGCCATCGCTATCGGCATCCTGTCGGTCTGGGTGCTGGGCCGGCTGTTCAGCCTGCGTGGCAAGAAGCCCGCCACCGGCTACGAAGAGATGATCGGCATGATCGGCGAGGCGCGCGAGGACTTCGACCAAAGCGGTCGAGTCTGGGTCCACAGCGAACAGTGGAACGCGGAGACTTCGGCACCGGTCCGCGAAGGACAGAAGGTGCGGGTGACCGCAATCGAAGGACTCAGGCTTCGGGTCGAACCCGTGACTGAAGAAGACACCCCGGGCACTGCCTCGGCCGGCTAGGGAAACACTGATTAATGTACACACTCGCGTTGGTACCCCAGGTTTTCCGAGACAAGGCGCGGTGCGCAGCCGGTAGTGGTTCTACCGGCAAGTGCCGCAACGCAGGATCGGGGAACCTGGGGTGCCAACCCTACGACTTAATTAACGAAAGGGCTCGGCCGCTTTTGCGCGCGCACGGCGTTGCGGCTCCCTTGTGCAGAATGACTGCACGGCGGTCACCGCGCCTTGTTCGCACGCAAAAGCGACTCGAGCGCGAGCGTGTACATTAAACAGTGTTTCCCCCGCCGGCGCGGCACCCTCAACACAGAAGGAGCAGGACATGAACGATCTCGGTTTCTTTGTCGTCCCGCTAGTCATCCTGGTCGCCATCATCGTGATGTCGATCAAGGTGCTGCGCGAGTACGAGCGCGGCGTCATCTTCTTCCTCGGCCGTTTCCAGTCGGTGAAGGGCCCGGGCCTGATCATCGTGATTCCGGGCATCCAGCAGATGGTGCGGATCGACCTGCGCATCATCACACTCGACGTGCCCAGTCAGGACGTGATCTCGCAGGACAACGTGACGGTGCGGGTGAACGCGGTGCTGTACTTCCGCGTGGTGGATTCCGCCAAGTCGGTCATCCAGGTCGAGGATTACTACGCTGCGACCAGTCAGCTCGCGCAGACCACGCTGCGCTCCGTGCTCGGCAAGCATGACCTGGACGAGATGCTCTCCGAGCGCGACAAGCTGAACAACGACATCCAGGAGATCCTCGATTCACAGACCGATGCCTGGGGCATCAAGGTCACCAATGTCGAGATCAAGCATGTCGACCTGGACGACTCGATGATCCGCGCGATCGCGCGCCAGGCCGAGGCCGAGCGCGAACGTCGGGCGAAGGTCATCCACGCCGAGGGCGAACTGCAGGCGGCCGAGAAGCTGGTCCAGGCCGCGCAGCAGATGGAGGCGAGCCCGGCCGCGCTGCAGCTGCGTTACCTGCAGACGATGTCCGACATGTCGACGAACGGCAACGCCAACTCGATCTTCTTCCCGCTGCCGCTGGAGCTGACCAAGGTGTTCGAGAACCTCGCCGGCAAGTTCCGCGCGGAGAACCCCGAGGCGCCGGGCAATCCGATGGGTGGTCTCGGCAATCCCGGCAATCCGGGCAACCCGGGAGGTAACCCGTAGGCCGCGCGCGGGCCGTGACCGCAGCGGCAGTCCAGTCCGACACCCTCGACCGCTTCCTCGACGAGCTCTGGGCGGTCGAGGGCCTGTCGGATCACACCCTGGCGGCCTATCGCCGCGACCTTGAGGCCCTGGCGCGCTGGCTGCACGGGCGCGGGGTCGCGCTGGAGACGGCCAGTGGTGCCGATCTGCTGGGATTCGTCAGCGCCCGCATGCAGGCGGGCGCGCGGCCAAAGTCGATTACCCGTGCCCTGTCCAGCCAGCGGCGCTTCTACCGCTACCTGGTGCACCAGGGCGAGCGCGAGGATGACCCCAGTGCCGGGATCGAGTCCCCGCGCGCCGGGCGCCCGCTGCCGGACAGCCTGTCCGAAAGCCAGGTCGACGCGCTGCTGGCGGCCCCGGAACTGGATACCGCAGTCGGCCTGCGCGACCGCGCGATGCTGGAGCTGATGTACGCGACCGGCCTGCGCGTGTCCGAGCTGGTCGGCCTGGAGCAGTCCGAGGTGAACACCCGCCAGGGCGTGGTGCGCGTGACCGGCAAGGGCGACAAGGAACGCCTGGTGCCGCTGGGGGAGGAGGCCGTGCACTGGCTGACACGCTATCTGCGCGAGGCCCGGGCCGACCTGATGGCCGGTCATCCGCCGGTGGATACCGTGTTTGTAACGCGGCGTGGCCGGGGACTGACGCGTCAGGCCTTCTGGTATCGCATCAAGCACTATGCACGGGTGGCCGGCATCGAGGCGCCGCTGTCGCCGCATACCCTGCGCCACGCGTTCGCGACCCATCTGCTGGACCACGGGGCGGATCTGCGCGTGGTGCAGATGCTGCTGGGCCACTCCAGCCTGTCGACGACGCAAATCTATACCCACGTCGCACGCGCCCGCCTGCAGAGCCTGCATGCGGAACATCATCCCCGCGGCTGACGTCTATTACCCCAGTTTCGTGCCAGAGCCGGGCGGGCCGTATTGTTGGGCCTGCTAGACTGGCCTCCTTTTTTGTACAGCCACGAGAGAGTCCATGTTTGTAAAACGCGCACTGCCCCTGGCCGTCCTGCTGGCCGCCTTCACTACCACCGCCGCCGCGACCGATGCCATCGAGGAGCGCATGGCCGAGGTCATCCCCAATGCCGAGATCGACAGCATCCAGGAAACCGGCATGGACGGGATCTACGAGGTGCGCTACGGCACCGAGATCTTCTATGTGTCCGGGGATGGCAAGTACCTGCTGCAGGGCAACCTGATTGACCTGGATACCCGTGACAACCTGACCCAGGGTTCGCTGCGGGGCGTGCGTGCCGACATGTTCGCCGAGATCGACGACAGCGAACTGGTCGTCTATTCACCGAACGGCGACACCCGCGGCGTGCTGAACGTGTTTACCGATCCGAATTGCCCCTACTGCCGCGAGATCCACCAGGACATCCCGCAGTACCTGGAGGCCGGTATCAAGGTGCGCTACCTGATGTTCCCGGTGCTGGGGCAGAACTCCCCGGAGATCATGGACCGGATCTGGTGTGCGGATGACCGCGAGGACGCGATGGATCGCGCCAAGGCCGGTGACACTCTGGACGACATCGACGGCAGCTGCGGCACCCCGCAGGACGCGCACATGGCGCTGGGCCAGCAGCTGAATTTGCGCGGCACCCCGGCCCTGATCACCGAGGACGGCCAGCAGATGTCCGGCTACCAGGAGCCGGAGGCCGTGATCGAACGGATCGTCGGCAGCAACTGACCGAACGGATCGCCCGGACCGCAGCGGACGGGCCGGGCGCATTCTTCCAGCGGAGGTTTCGATGCTCGAATACGAGTTGCGCGTTGAACGACTGGACTCGCACGGCAGTGTGGCCAGCGCCAAGCAGGCCGAGATCACCCTGGACACCGACATGGACGGGCGTGACGATGCGCTGAGCCCGCCGGAGCTGCTGCTCGCATCGCTGGGGGCCTGCATGGTGAGGGGTATTCAGCGGGCCCTGCCAATGTTGCGCATGGAGATCGACACCCTGTCGATCCAGTTGCGTGGCTGGCGCCAGGACGACCCGCCCGCAATCGCCAGAATCGAGTACCGCATCGAAGTCGGGACCGACGACGATGAGGAGATGCTGGAGATCCTGCACCGCAACGTGCAGAAGGGCACGATCTACTCGACCCTGGCCGCTGGGACCGAACTCACCGGAGAGCTCGTCGCCAGCACCTGATGTTGCGCTTTCGTAGGAGGCCAGCCCCCTGGCCGATGGGGTGCTGCCGTATCGCGCGCACGCGTAGCCCCGCCCGCGCCGGATGTATTCCCGGTGGCTACGGCAGGGGTTCGGCGTCCGTCGGATGGGTTGGCCTGCGTCTGATCGCCGAGAGGGCTCGGCTCCTACAGCGCTGGACCGCGCCCCTCGTAGGAGGCCAGCCCCCTGGCCGATGGGGCGCATGCAGGAGCGCGGTCGCCCGCGAAGCCCCTGTTCGAGCGGATTCCCGAGCGTCTCCTTAGTACAGAAGTGACGCCATCTGCCGCCGGTACTGTCCGACCAGCGGATGGTCATCCCCCAGCACCTTGAATGCGGCCAGCAGGCCCTTCTGGCCAGCGCCGTCGTTGTAGGCGCGGTGCTGCTTCATCAGTTGCAGGTACAGCCCCAGCGCCTCCTCGGCGCGGCCCGAGAGGATCGCGTAGGCGGCCATCTTCTCCAGTGCCTCGGGGCTGGGGTTGCCGGACTGGATCTCCGTCGCCACGGCCTGCGGGTCGATGCCGGCTGCGGTCTTGGCGAAGACTAGTCGCGCACGCAGTTCCTTCACCGCGTCCTGTTCGTGCTGGTCCAGCGGCAGCTTGTTCAGCTCCGCTTCGGCGGCGTCCGCATCGCCAGACTGGGCCAGCGCTCGGGCCAGCTCGATGCGCAGGTCGCCATTGTCGGGGTCTTCCTCGAGCGCGGCCCTGAGCGTGGCCAGGGCACCGTCCACATCGCCGGTTTTCGCCTGTTCGCGCGCCTGTTCGATGATCCTGTCCGAGGGCTTTTCCAGGTAGCGGTCGATCATCGCGCGGATGTTCGGCTCCGGCTGTACGCCCATGAACTGGTCCACCGGCTTGCCGTGGCGAAACACCATCACGGTGGGCAGGCTGCGCACGCCGTACTGCTGGGCCAGGGCCTGCTGCTCGTCGCTGTTGACCTTGGCCAGGCGGAACTTGCCGGCGTACTGCGCGGCCAGTTGCTGCAGGAGCGGCATCAGCTGCTGGCAGGGCCCGCACCAGGCGGCCCAGAAGTCGACCATGACCGGGCGGCGGGCGGATTCTTCCAGCACGGCCTGCTGGAAGCTTTCCTGGGTGACGTCGAGGATATCGTCGCCGGTTATGCTCGCGGCTTCTTCCATCGGAAACCTCCTGTGAAGACGGGGATACGGAATCTGTCCTGCATTGTTGGGATCGGAACCGGGATTGCAAGCAGCCTTTCCCCCGCGGGCTTTGGTACGCTGCGCACAGGCCACCGCGCTGGCCACGAATACGGTTGCCCCGTCATTGCGAGAAGGCGTAGCCGACGAAGCAATCTCCCCGGGCGGCTCCGACGCTGGCCCGGACCAATGTCGGTGGTTTCGTTGGGAGGTTGCTTCGTCGCTTCACTCCTCGCAATGACGGTGCCTGTTCAGAAGGCCGGGTTCGGCAAAGGGCATGATCAATAAAGGGGTTCCTGTGTGAGCTATTCCGCATCCGATATCGAGGTCCTCGAGGGGCTGGACCCGGTGCGCAAGCGCCCGGGCATGTATACCGACACGACCCGCCCGAACCACCTCGCGCAGGAGGTGATCGACAACTCGGTGGACGAGGCGATCAGTGGCCACGCCAAGCGCATCGACGTGATCCTGCACAAGGACGACTCGGTATCCGTTTCCGATGACGGCCGTGGCATGCCGGTGGACCTGCACCCGCGCGAGAACCGCCCGGGGGTAGAGGTGATCCTGTCCACGCTGCATGCAGGCGGGAAGTTCTCCGACAAGAACTACCAGTTCTCGGGCGGCCTGCACGGGGTGGGCGTGTCGGTGGTCAATGCCCTGTCGCAGAAGCTCGAGGTGCAGATCAAGCGTGACGGGCGCGAGTACCGCATGGCCTTCGCCGGCGGCCACAAGACGCAGGACCTGGAACCGGTGGGGGAGGTCGGCAAGCGCAATACCGGCACCACGCTGCACTTCTGGCCGGACCCGCAGTATTTCGATTCGGCGAAGTTCTCGGTACCTCGGCTGAAGCACATCCTGCGCGCCAAGGCGGTGCTGTGCCCGGGTCTGACCGTCACCTTCCGCGACGAGACCACCGGCGAGGCCTGCGAGTGGTGCTATCAGGCGGGCCTGCGCGACTACCTGGTGGAGGCGCTGGATGGCCTGGAGCGCCTGCCGGAGGAGCCCTTCATGGGCGCGATGGCCGGCGCCACCGAGGCGGTGGACTGGGCGGTGACCTGGTTGCCGGAGGGCGGCGAGGTCGTCAGTGAGAGCTACGTGAACCTGATCCCGACCACCCAGGGCGGCACGCACGTGAACGGCCTGCGCACCGGTCTGACCGACGCGGTGCGCGAGTTCTGCGAGTTCCGCAGCCTGCTTCCGCGCGGTATCAAGCTGGCGCCGGAGGATGTCTGGGAGCGGGTCGCCAGCGTGCTGTCGTTCAAGATGCAGGACCCGCAGTTTGCCGGGCAGACCAAGGAGCGTCTGTCTTCGCGTCAGGCCGCGCCGTTTGTCTCCGGCGTGGTCAAGGACGCCTTCAGCCTTTGGCTGAATCAGCACCCGCAGCAGGGCGAGCGTATCGCCGAGCTGGCGATCCAGAACGCGCAGAAACGGAGCCGCGCGGGGCGCAAGGTGGTGCGCAAGAAGGTCACCCAGGGCCCGACCCTGCCGGGCAAGCTGGCGGACTGCGCCAGCCAGGACCTGGAGCGCACCGAGCTGTTTCTGGTCGAGGGCGATTCCGCCGGTGGCTCCGCCAAGCAGGCGCGCGACCGCGACTTTCAGGCGATCATGCCGCTGCGTGGCAAGATCCTGAACTCCTGGGAGGTCGACCCGGACCAGGTGCTCGGATCGCAGGAGATCCACGACATCTCCGTGGCCCTGGGCGTGGACCCGGGCCAGGCCAGCCTGGACGGGCTGCGCTACGGCAAGGTCTGCATCCTGGCCGACGCGGACTCCGACGGCGCGCACATCGCCACCCTCCTGTGCGCGCTGTTCCTGAAGCACTTCCGCCCGCTGGTGGAGCGGGGGCATATCTATATCGCGATGCCGCCGCTTTATCGCGTGGATGTCGGCAAGCAGACGTTCTACGCCCTGGACGACGACGAGAAGGCCGGGGTGCTGGAACGCATCGAGGCGGAAAAGCTGAAGGGCAAGGTCTCGGTGACCCGCTTCAAGGGCCTCGGCGAGATGAACCCGCTACAGTTGCGCGAGACCACCATGAACCCGGACACCCGGCGCCTGGTGCAGCTCACCCTGGACGCCGCCGACGACACCCAGCAGCTGATGGACATGCTGCTCGGCAAGAAGCGCGCCTCCGAACGCCGCGCCTGGCTGGAAGGCAAGGGCCACCTGGCCGACGTCGCCGTTTAAGGAAGTCACGTGCCCATGCATGTGCTCGTGCTCGGTTGGTTGCCCGCGCTTGTAGCGGAACCCGACCATCCCTTAGGGGGTCGATCATGCGTTATGCCCGACGAATCATCCCCAAGGAGTCGCTGATGAAATCTCTGTCCCCAGTGCGCTGGGTTTTCGGGCTGGTGCTGGCCGGCTGTATGGCCCCCGCCCTGGCCAATTCGTATACGACGATGCAGGACCGCGAGATCAAGGCCCTGTCGGCCGAGGAGCAGGAGGGTCTGCTGGACGGGCAGGGACTGGGGATGGCCCTGCCGGCGGAGCTGCATGGCTATCCCGGTCCGCTCCATGTGCTGGAGGTGGCCGATCAACTGGATCTCAGTGCCGAGCAGCAGGCGGAAACCGAGCGGTTGTTCGATGCCATGCGCGAGCAGGCGCGGGAGCTGGGGCAGCGGATCGTCGATCTGGAGCGTGAGCTTGACGAGCGCTTTGCCTCGCGCGAGATCACCAGCGACCAGATCGAGGCGCTGACGGTCGAGATCGGCGAGTTGCGTGGGCGGCTGCGCCACGTCCATCTTTCCCACCACCTGGAAGTGGACGAGCTGCTGTCGGATGAGCAGAAGGAGGCCTACCAGCGTGCCCGTGGCTACGACGAGGATCGGCCCGGCGCGCACGGACATCAGCACGGCCACGATCACCACCATGGCCACGGCCACTGATCGGGGCGCCGTTCAAGGGCGCCGATCGGCGCCCCAGTGCTCTTTTAGCGGCGTTTGCGGCGGCGCCGGCGGCCGAGCTTGATGCGCTTCAGGGCGGTTTGCAGCTCGCCCTGCGCCTCGCGGGGGATGGAGCCGGAGGCGCGCAGGCGTGCGCCCTCGCGGGTGCGCATCGCGGTCAGGCGGCCGCGCTGGATGCCGTAGCGCCGGGCGACATCCCGGGCTGTGTGCTCGAAGTGCATGGGCACGTCGCCGCGCCGTGCCCGCGGCTTGCCGTCCACGATCTCGAGGCTGAACAGGATGCTGGCCTGCCAGATGATCAATGCCGCTGCGGCCAGCAGCAGCGCAATCATCAGCAGTAACGCGGTGAGCATGGACATTTCGGTCTAATCCGACTCCGGTTCCGGTAGTGCTTCGACCTGGCGGCGAAAGCGCTGGAAATCATCGCTGTCTCGAGCCAGCCCGTCCAGTGTTTCCTGCGGGAGCGCGTCGATCCGCGCCTGGGTGTTCTCCACACGCTCGCGGGTGGTGGGGTGTGTAGCGAAGAACTGCTCGACCCGGCCGGGATCCCGGTCGCGCTCGTCCAGCAGGGTTTCGAAGAACGAGACGAGGCCAATGGGGTGGATACCGGCATCCACCAGGTAGCCAATGGCCACGTCGTCCGCCTCGCGCTCCGCCTCGCGGCTGTAGCCGGCGAACACGCCCGCGGCGCCGACCTGCACGGCCACCTGCTCCGCCGCGCCAGGGTCGCGTCCGAGAATCACGCCGTAGACGACGGCGAGCCCCATTTCCGCCTGCTGCGCGCGACGCCACTGGTCGATGCCATGGCGCTTCACCACATGCCCGACCTCGTGTGCCAGCACGCCGGCCAGTTCGGACATGTCGTCGGCCCGCTCGATCAGGCCGCGGTAGACATAGATATGGCCGCCGGGCACGGCGAAGGCGTTTACGTCCGGCCCGTTGACCACATAGAAGGTGTAGTCGATCTCTTCGCGATCGTCGGCCACCGCCGCAATCGAACGACCCAGCGAATTGATGTAGTCGTTGATGGCCGGCTCTTCGACGATGGGCAGCTCCGCGTTCAGGTCCGCGGCCAGCTCCTCGCCCAGCTGGCGTTCCTCCTGTACCGAGACTCGCGGTGCGCAGGCGCTCGCCAGCACAAACACACCGACCAGGGCCAGCACTGCGGCCAGCCGTCCATACGCCCTCTGCATGCCTGGTGTCGTCATGCTGTCCCTCCCATCCTGTCGCGTTCCCTTGTGTCTCCAACATAGAGCGTTTTGGCTCGCGCGGGGAGGGCCGGAATCGTACCTGGGTCTGCGTTTGCCTCAGTGTTTCAGCAAGTCGTCCAGCGTGCGGCGCGGCGCAGGGTGGGATGTGCCGTCCGGGCGGCCTAGCGCGAACAGCAGTTGCGGCTGGCCCCCACCCAGGGTCTCGGCCAGTTGCGGGCGCCAATCGGCCTGCTGGACGGGCTGATTCAGATAGCGGGCGCAGAGCCCGTGCCGGGCGGCTTCGAGCAGTACGCGCTGCAGGGCCTGGCCGGCGGTCAGCCACTGCATCGGACCCTCGATTCCGGTGCCCAATGCCAGCAGCAACGCGGCCGCCTGCGCCGCCCTTGCCTCGCCGCGCGCCATCGCGCGGGCGGGCACCAGATGGCGGACGCTCCAGCGGGCCAGGCCGCCGGTCACACGACCGACCGGCAGGCCGTCGCCCCGGGAGGCCGGGCGCATCCACTGCGCCAGTTCGCGGCGCCAGGCGGGATTCTTCCATTGAGCAGCGGTCGCCGCGCGGATCAGGTTGGCGACCTCCTCGCGGCGCTCGTCGCCCGTGATCGGGCGCAGCCAGGCCCCTTCCTGGCGGGCGGCATGCACGAGTGTTTCGACGATGTCCGGGGAGATTTCGCCGGTGAGAAACCGGCCACGCCAGGAGCGGCGTTCACCGATCCATTCTCGCAGCGGTGCCAGGTCCTGCTGGCCTGCTCCCCCATGGTGCCCAGTCAACAGCCGCACGAACGGGCCGTCGCCCGCCTGTTCCGGGCGCACGTTCAGGCCCTGGCCGTCCGCGGCGGCGGCCACGCGCAGGTTCAGCACCGCACAGCCGCAGCTGATGATGCGTTCGCGCCCGGTCGGGTCATTCACCGGAAGCGAGCGCGTCGGGTCGGTCCAGACCTCCACTCCCGCGCGGTCCACACGGAACCGCCAGGGCTGGGTGTTGTGCGAGGAGGGTGCCTGCCCGGCCAGGCGCAGCCACTCGCGGATGGTGGGATCGATCTCCATTCCGCCAACATACCGCTAAGCCTTCGCGCTGGCGACGGGCTTGCCAGGCTGCTAGTCGAGCGTGGGGTAATCCGTGTAGCCGTGTTCGTCGCCACCATAGAAGGTCGCCTCGTCCCATTCGTTCAGCTCGGCATGGCGGCGGAAACGCTCCGGCAGGTCCGGGTTGGCGATGAAGGGGCGGCCGAAGCTCACGAGGTCGCAGCGCCCGGCGTCGATGCGCTGACGGGCCTCGTCGGCGGTGTAGGCGCCGTTACCGATGTAGGTGCGGCTGAAGTGTTCACGGATCGCGTCGATCACGGGTTCCGGGCGACCGGATGCGTGGTTGCCCTGAAACGAGTCCTCGACGACCTCGATATAGCTGATGCCGGTGGCGTCCAGCTCGCGGGCAAAGGCGCTGTAGGTAGCCAGCGGGTCGTCGTCATGCATGTCGTTGAAGCTGCCAGTGGGGCTCACGCGGATGCCGACTCGCTCCGGTCCCCATACCCCGATGACCGCGCGCACGACCTCCAGCGGCAGGCGCATGCGGTTCTCGACCGAGCCGCCATAGGCATCGGTTCGCTGGTTGCAGCCGCTGCGCAGGAACTGGTCCAGCAGATAGCCATTGGCCGCGTGGATCTGCACCCCGTCGAAGCCGGCCGCTCGCGCGTTCTGCGCCGCCTTGCGGTACTGCTCCACGATGTCCGGCAACTCGTCGGTCTCCAGCGCGCGGGGTTCGAGCACCTCCACCATGCCGGAGTCCGCACTGACAAACGTGTAGGCACCTTTGGGCTGGATGGCGGAGGGCGCGACGGGCTGGGCGCCATCGGGCTGAAGCTCCGGGCGCGAGATGCGGCCGACATGCCACAGCTGGGCCTGGATGCGGCCCCCGGCGGCGTGCACCGCCGCGGTGACCTTGCCCCAGCCGGCGACCTGCTCGGCCGAGTAGATGCCCGGCGTAAAGGCGTAGCCCTTGCCCTGCGGCGATACCTGGGTCGCTTCGCCGATGATCAGGCCCGCTCCGGCACGCTGGGCGTAGTACTCGGCGTTCAGCTCCCAGGGTGCGTCGCCCGGCTGGGCGGCGCGCGAGCGCGTCAGCGGTGACATCAGTATCCGGTTGGGCAGTTCTAGATCGCCAAGGCGATACGGGCGGAAAAGCGGGTCGCTGGAAGCGGTCATCAGGTTCTCCATCTCGGTTGAGTTCGTTCCGTGCGGGGCGTCGGACCGGAACGGGCCGGCGGACGTTCCGCTGCAGGGCGTCACCGGCATCGGGTGGGCGATGCGCAGAACCCTGGCTGTTACCGATGGTCTGAACGTCGAGCTATCGCGGAGATTCGACATGCCCCTGTTCATGCGCCTGTTCGCTGCCATCCTGCTGGTCTTTCCTCTGGCGCTTGCCAGTGCCGCCGAGCCTGACCGGGCGGCGTTGTTCGAGCACGAGCTGGGTCGATTGCACTCCTCCGAGGTGGTCAATCTGCAGGAGCGCTTTCAGGGGCACCCGCTTCTGATCGTCAACACGGCCAGCCACTGTGGCTACACCGATCAGTTCGGCGGGCTGGAACGGCTGCACCAGGATTACCGGGACCAGGGCCTGAAGGTCGTCGGCTTCCCCTCGCACGACTTCAACCAGGAGGCGGATGACGAGGCGGAGACCGCGCGTGTCTGTTTTCAGAACTTCGGCGTGACCTTCGATATGTTCAAGCCGATCGGCGTACGCGGTGACGGTGCGCACCCGATCTTCCGCGAACTGGCGCGCCAGGCCGACGCCCCGCGCTGGAACTTCTACAAGTACGTGGTGGACCGCGACGGCCGGGTGGTCGCGCACTTCCCCAGCCGGGTCGGCCCCAACTCCACCGACCTGCGCGGCGCGATCGAGAGCATCCTGTAGTACGTCTTTCGCGGATGCCGGCCCCGGCGCTCAGGGCAGCGGGACGAACTCGTGCTCGTCGCCCGGGCCTTGCCGGAAACAGCCGCCTTACCAGTTCTGTCTGGTTTGTCCGATACGCTCCTGGCGCAGCAAGCGTCTACTCGGGAGCGTTCCCGGGGCTGTAAGGCGGGTTCTTCCGCCGCACAGGGGGCGGGCTAGGCCTCGCATGCCTGCTCGTCAGTACGTGCGCTGTTCCCGAGCGAGCCGGGACCTCCGGCGTTCGAACATCCCGGTGGCGCCAGTTCTGTGCCTGCGCGGGCGATTACCAGGCGGATTACGGCGCGGCGAGAGTTCGTTACGGTGTCGAGTCCAGAGAAACGGATGCGACAGGAGCGATGGCCATGGGGTCGACCAACACGCGGGGGCTGGATGAGCTGGCGATGCGGCTGGAGGCGTTCGTCGAAGAGCGCGACTGGGCGCAGTTCCATTCGCCGAAGAATCTCTCGATGGCGCTGGCGGGTGAGGTCGGCGAGCTGATCGAGCACTTCCAGTGGCTGACCGAGGAGCAGTCGCGTGGCCTGTCCGGCGAGGCGCTGGAAGAGGTTCGGGCCGAGATCGCAGATGTGCAGATCTATCTGCTGATGCTGGCGCGCAAGCTGAACATCGACCTCGTGCAGGCCGCGAGCGACAAGCTGGAAACCAACGCGAAAAAATACCCGGTGGACAAGGCGCGAGGCCGCGCACGCAAGTACACGAACCTGTAGATCGCTCGTTCGGCCCGCCGGGAGTCGTATGCGGCAAGAGTCGTGACCCGGATCAAGATGCCTGGCCTTTGCCGGGCTGATAATGGTTTTGTCCGCGAGCGCCTTGCCGCGGTTACCCGACTGCACGATGAAGGAGACACAGCATGAGTCCCCTGGAAGGAAAAGTGATCGTAATCACCGGTGGTGCCGGTGGTATTGGCGAGAGCACGGCGCGCATGGCGTACGAGCAGGGCGCCAGTGTGGTGATTACCGACCGCGACGCCGGGCCGGTGGAGGCCATCGCCCAGTCCCTGGGCGAGCGTGCGGTAGGCCTGGCCGTGGACGTCACGCGGCGCGAGGACAACGAGCGCATGGTCGCGACGGCACTGGAACGTTTCGGGCGCCTGGATGGCGTGTTCCTGAACGCCGGGATCGAGGGCGAGGTGGGCCCGTTCGACAGCCGTTCCGACGCGGCTTGGGAAAAGGTCTTTGCCGTCAACGTGCATGGCGTACGTCTGGGCGCGGAGGCGGCCCTTCCTGCGCTGCGTCGCGGCAATGGCGGCAGCATCGTGATCACCTCCAGCGTAGCCGGGCTGCGCGGGGCTGCGGGCCTGTCGCCCTATGTGTCCAGCAAGCACGCGGTGGTGGGCATGATGAAGTGCCTGGCCGCCGAGCTGGGATCGGAGAACATCCGCGTGAATACGCTCAACCCCGGCCCGGTCGCGAACCGCATGATGCAGTCCATCGAGGAGCAGGCGAACCCGGGCCACGCCGACGAGGTGCACAAGTCCTTCGAGGCGCGCATCCCGCTGGGCCGCTACGTCAGTAATGAGGAATGCGCCGGGATGGCGGTATTCCTGCTGTCCGACGCCGCCTCCGGCTGCACGGGCAACACCTTTGTTGTCGACGGCGGACTCTGCTCGCAGTAGCCTGCAGGCGCGCGCCACTCGTCGTCGTTCGGCGCGCCAGGTGGTGACGTCATTGCGAGGCCCCGCAGGGGCCGCGGCAATCTGTCGATTGAACCTGCAAGCGGGGCTCCGGGAGCTATGCCGGGGCCCCGCGTCAGCGCCCCACGCAGTGGTTGGCAAAGGCGAAGGCGTCGTTCATCGTCCACTGGGCCTGGGGCGTGTTGGCCATGGCGTCGCACCATGCGGGACTGCCAACCGCCTGCGCGCCACCGGCGAACGTGGCCTCCATCTGCCGTTCCAGCCGCTCGTTGGTCCGGGCGAAGTTCAGCCACGCCATCTCCAGGGCCGGCGTTGCATGCGCTGTCTCGACACGCATGATGTTTTCTTCCAGTCGATCCAGCGACTGCTCCATGCGCCCTTCCAGTTCCAGCATGCGCTGGTGGTTTTCCGGGGCGTCAAACGACGCCTCCATGACCTCCATCTCGTGTTCCTCGATCGACTCCATGAAGACGATCATCTCGCTCGCCAGTTGTTCCAGGCGCGGCGTCAGTTCTTCGGTCAGCCAGGTGGCGTGCTCATTGGCGGCCTCCCGGCTTTCGACCCCGGCCAGTTCCGCACTCATGGTGTCGAACAACTCGATCCAGGACTCCAAAAAGCCGATCGCGCGCTCCATGGCCGGCGCGTCTGGTTCTTCCTGGATGATGGTGTCCGGTTCCGCGGCCTGGGCCGAGTCGTTCGATTGGCCGCAGCCGGAAAACGTGATCAACACGAAAGCCAGCCCCGCGATGGCTGGCGCGGTAAAGCTCGGTAGGGTGTTCATGGCTGCCTCCCTCGGTTCCCCCTAACCGAACACAAATCAATGCAACAGGATGGGAACCGCGGCCGACAGCGAACGGAATGCGAACAGGCGGCGATTACCTAGTTCATAGCAGCAAACGCACCGGTTTGCCGAGGTGCAAGTTCGTCAGCCCAGCAGGCCGCTTTGCTCGAGGCCGTCGAATATGAACTGCATGGCCAGTGCGCAAAGCAGCACGCCGAGGATACGGGTCAGCACATGGGCGCCGGTCACCCCCAGCAGGTGCTGCAGGCGTGATGCCACCAGCAGACAGATCAGGGCCAGTACCATGATCGCCGCCAGCGCGCCCAGCACCACCGCCTGGGCCATCCAGTCATCGCCGGCCCGGCTCATCAGCAGGATTGCCGCCCCCATCGCGCCCGGCCCGGCCAGCATGGGGGTCGCCAGCGGGAACACCGAGATGTCGCCCCGGCTGCGCGCCTCGCTGGTTTCCGCCGGAGTCGCCGACACCCCACCGGAACTGCGCGCGAAGACCATGTCGATCCCGATCAGCAACAACAGGATGCCGCCGGCCGTGTACAGAGCCGGCATGGTGATGCCCAGTACCGACAGCACGGCCTCGCCGAACAGCGCGAACAGCATCAGGATGGCGGTCGCCAGCAATGCCGCGCGCCAGGCCACTCGGCGTCGCTGGGCCCGTGTCATGCCCTGGCTCAGCACCGCGAACACGACCGCCACGTCCACGGGGCCTACGGTCACGAAGAAAGTCGCCAGTGCGACCACACCCAGTTCCAGCATTGCTCTCCCCCGATGGCTCGGGTGACCGGATTAGTCGTTGACGTCCCGGCGGGATTCCCGGAATACGAATAGTGTCCGCACTAAGTAGGGGCTGACCAAAGTCAGGATCACCCATCCATTGAACAGCCATCCGGGCGCCCGGTCCACCTGCAGCCAGCTCCCCACTGCAAGGAGCGCAATCGGCGCCAGGATTGCGAGCACCGCATACGACGCGCGCGTACCGAAGCGCGCCCCATTCCCCGAAAAGACGATCGCGATAGCCATCCCCAGGAGAAAAACAGGAAGAAGTAGAGGCCACAACATTCGCGTCTAACCCACCCGGATTCCGCGAATTTCAGCCCCTTCCATCTGCGCAGCTCCTGTTGGATGGCGAATCGCCATATCGTTCGCGGTTACGGCGCCATCGAACCCCGTTGGTTGGCGGTCCCTGTGACATCCTCTGAGCCAATGGCCCGGTCCTGTAATTACCCGTGGACGCATTAGAAGTAGTCGTCCTCGCGCTGGTGCCGAAACGCCAGGAGGGAGACCGTCTCGGCATCGTCGATCTCGAACAGGGCGACATAACCCGAGCGGCCAAACGGAATCAGGAGTTCGCGGATGCGGGGGTGGGAGGCGTCGGGCATGCGGCAGCTCAGCGGAAAGCGCTCGAGTAGCGATACCGCCTCGCCGATGGCGGCCCGAGCATGGGCCGCGGCCGTTGGGTCGCGCTCCGCGAGGAAAGCGACAAGCCGCAGGAGATCTTCGCGCGCCTGCGCTGTAAATCGTACCGAGTAACTCATCCTTGAGACTCCAGCGGTTGGGCTACTACTTGCTTAAGAGACGGTCGAGATCATCGAGTACCGATTGGGCCGGGTAGTACTCGTCCGTTTCCCGGGCGCTGCGTGCGGACTCCAGGCCGCGCGCCAGGAACTCGGCCCGGGCTCGTCGACGGTCAATCTCGTGGCGTACGGCATCCTCGATAAAGGCCGACAGTGTCTCCCCTTCGCCAAGGGCTTGCTCCACCTGATGCCGAAAGCCATCGCTCACCCGCAGGGCTGGCAACGTCGTGTTTTTCATCCTGTGTCTCCGCAACCGCCTTCCCGTATTGTATCGCAAATGCAATACAGAATGCTGGCCTGCATTCGAAGGTGTTATCGCCTGTCAGGGATAACGAGTGGCAAAGGAAGGTCTGGTGCTGAAGTCGTCACTGCGAGACTGCGGCCATCCGCCGAACCGGCCAGCTATCCGGTCGCGCGCATGCCGCCGCCACCTCCGCCGCCCGGCGGGGGCGTCCAGACGTTGCGAAAGGCCTGGTGGGTCTTTGCTGGCAGGTCGCGGGAGAAGCGCAGTTGCACGCCCGCGTCGGTGCGCACGGCGGCGATTCGGCCCCGCTTGAGCCCGAACTGGCGTGCCACGTCCTCGCAGCCACGCAGGAAGCCGGCCGGGGGCTTGCCGCGCCGCACGCGGGCCGTCCCGTCGCGCAGCTCCACCGAGAACACCTGCCGCGCATGCCAGAGCATCAGCGCGACACCCAGGCCCAGCAACAAGAGCATGATCAACAGCGTAAGGAGCATCACCGAATGGGGCGCCAAGTGGGACGAGAATCGGCGCCCAGTGTAGCGCACGCCATCCTGCGTCGATCGCATGTCACAGCGGCGAGCTGGGGTCTCCCGATGCGTGCGGGGCGAAGTGCGGGCGGTTCCGCATCGCCCGCGAGCCGGGGCCAGACGCATGTACTACAGTCCAAAGAAAGACACGAACATGCCGTAGCGGAATGAGCTGCGGAGGGAGTGTGGCCAATGGAGCTTCGCGAAGGGCGTCGCAGGGCGATCGGCATGACCGCCGAGGTGCAGACTCGATCCGGTGCCCCAGGGTATCGCGCCCGTGGCCGGGTCCGGGATGTCAGCCTCAGCGGGTTGTACTTGGAGCTGCCGATTTCCGGTCTCTCCGAGAATTCCAGAGTGCGGCTGATTGTAAGCCCTGAAGAAGCGCCCGACGGCCGGACCCATGTCTGGCATTGCATCGTCATGCGCCTGGACGAGAACGGCGCGGGCGTGATGTTCGAAACGGAAGACCCGACCAACGTCGACGGCCTCCTCGACCTGATGCGCGAGCGCCTCGGGCTCTCACCCCCGAGGCGCCCATTTGGCGGGTGAAATGCCCCGTTTAAGCCTCAGGAACCGCCTTTGAGGGACCGAAAGTCTCGTTCCTACAGAGGGTTGCCGTGGTCCAACCCCGTTATATATTCGCTTAGAGTCATATACCCACGGATGAGCCGTAACGTATGCCATCAGCCGCGCGAAGTAAGAGGGTCGGATGGGTGTCGATTTTAATATCATACTTTTACATTGTATCCACCCGCTTTCAGCTCCTTAATTATCGAGTATCCACTTTCTTCAATGCTGGTCGTATATTGTTTGTACACCAAGCCGCCCAAGTCGCTAGGTAGCACGACGGAACCAGTGTGAAGACAGCAGACTCTGTTTCGCCCCAGCTTCCCAACGAAGTAGCCGAACTCGAATATAACGTTCGGCCTTGATCGGATTTCGATCTGTCGGTCACTTTCTGGAACCTCGGCTTCAGATGCTAGATACGCAAACTCATCTGGCGTCAAGAGCACGAAGACGTACCCGACATCGCTGTGGGCTTCGAATTTCTCTATTACCGTCCGCCCTTCGTCCGCCTTGCGGTGCAGTACCACCGGCTCCAAGCCCAGTTCTGTAAGGAATATTTCCATCTCCTGCTTTGCGCTCTCATCATGTCCATGAACAATGAAAACCTTGCTAGAACGTGGTTTCCCATCCGGACTTACGTCCAATGCTCCCACTTCGGGCAGTACCTCATCAGCCACGCTAGCCCGTGCCGACTTTAGCGAACTCAGTATCATGGTTTTCGCATTGGTGAACTTTTCTTCGCCAAATCCGAGAACGCGAATAACAAGGCCCTTTTGCAAGGTTTGAGCCGGGACTGAGTCTTGGCCAAATTTAGCCTCCAAGAAGGTCCTTGCGCGAGACTGCCATACGACCCACTCCTCGGAGTACGCAGCTGGGTATCCGTGACGGGAAGTGGTGGCGCGAAAGTTCTCGTACGTGAACTTTTCGCCTTCACTAATTAGCTCATCTAGGGTATCTAACATTGCGGGCATGTGGGTATTCCTCTCAACGGTGATTGGGTGGCTCGGATGGAGATTGGATTAACGTGCGCGCGTATTCAGTTCGATATTCAGCCGAGTGGGGGGGGGCAATGAAATCAGTCAGCTAGCGAGTGTCTGACGTGGTGTTCGGTGCCCGGGTATTTTGCGGAAGTGCGGAGTGGTTCGGTGGTCCGTCCATGTGAAGTAGTTCCGTTTCTATATGGTTACGACCTTATCTCTTTTTAGTTTGGTTGCACTGTACCGATATGTAGTGGCGTTTGGCTCCTATGAGGGTTTGTGATCCGTATGTTGTGTCATTGGGGGGGTGGACGTTGGTCCACTGGCGGCTTGTGGTGTGAGTCGCGCGTTACGCTTTGCGCGGCGACCGGGTTGGTGGGCTACTCGCTGCATGGTGGCGAGGCCGGTGTGGGAGGGGTTGGGGTGAACGGGAGGCCAGGGGGTTGGTCGGACTGGGTAGCCGTATCCGCGGATGTTGAAAGTGAGCAGGATAGGGATGTTGGTGGGGGCAAGGAGTGAAGGTCGTCCACCCTGTGCGCAATCCGCAGCACTCGGCGGCGCGATAACCACGGGCTATCGCCGGGATGGGCAATCTCAACTGGTACCCATGACGCCTGGGGCCTACCTTCATAGAGAGACGGGCAGCAAGCCGTTCTTCGGCCGGTTGGAATCCGGAGTGGAATGGCTCGCGGCCCTAAAGAAAGCCATTGCCGTGTAGACGGATGGCGGTTTCCGAAAGACGAACGAACACGCTCAACGCAGCGAACATGGAGAACGACATGGGTGAGCAGCAGAACATGGGCAAGTGCCCGGTCATGCACGGTGGCCAGACCACCGAGGGCCACTCCGTCACGGAGTGGTGGCCGGAGTCGCTAAATCTGGACATCCTGCATCAGCATGACCGCAAGACGAACCCGATGGGCGAGGACTTCGACTATCGGGAAGAGGTGAAGAAGCTCGACTTCGAGGCCCTGAAGAAGGACATGCACGCGCTGCTGACCGAGAGCCAGGCGTGGTGGCCGGCTGACTGGGGTCACTACGGCGGGCTGATGATCCGCATGTCCTGGCACGCGGCGGGTACCTACCGGATCGCCGACGGCCGGGGTGGCGGTGGCACCGGCAACCAGCGCTTCGCGCCGATCAACAGCTGGCCGGACAACGCGAGCCTGGACAAGGCGCGCCGCTTGCTGTGGCCGCTCAAGAAGAAGTACGGCAACAAGATTAGCTGGGCCGACCTGATCATCCTGGCCGGTAATGTGGCCTACGAGAACATGGGTCTGAAGACCTTCGGCTTTTCCTTCGGACGCGAGGACATCTGGCACCCCGAGAAGGACACCTACTGGGGGGCGGAGAAGGAGTGGCTGGCACCGTCCGACGAACGCTACGGCGACGTCGAAAAGCCCAACACCATGGAGAACCCGCTGGCGGCCGTGCAGATGGGTCTGATCTACGTGAACCCGGAAGGGGTTAACGGTAAGCCTGATCCGCTGAAGACCGGCGAGCAGGTGCGCGAGACATTCGCCCGCATGGCGATGAACGACGAGGAGACCGCGGCGCTGACCGCCGGCGGCCACACCGTGGGCAAGTGCCACGGCAACGGCGATGCCGGCGCGCTGGGGCCGGAACCGGAAGGGGCCGATGTCGAGGAGCAGGGCTTCGGCTGGAAGAACCCCAACATGCAGGGCAAGGCCGCGAACGCCATCACCTCCGGCATCGAGGGAGCCTGGACCAAGAACCCGACCCAGTTCGACATGGGCTACTTCGAAGCCCTGCTCGACCACGAGTGGGAGCTCAAGAAGAGCCCGGCCGGCGCCTGGCAGTGGGAGCCGGTGGACATGAAGGAGGAAGACAAGCCGGTCGACGCCACGGATCCGTCCATCCGCCATAACCCGATCATGACCGATGCGGATATGGCGATGAAGATGGACCCCGTCTACCGCAAGTACATGGACGCGTTCCGCAAGGACGCCGAGTACTTCAAGGACTGCTTCGCCCGCGCCTGGTTCAAGCTGATCCACCGCGATATGGGCCCGAAGACCCGTTACATCGGGCCGGACGCGCCGCAGGAAGATCTGATCTGGCAGGACCCGGTGCCGGCCGGCAACACGGACTACTGCGTGGAGGCCGCCAAGCAGAAGATCGCCGCGAGCGGACTGAGCATTGCCGAGATGGTCGCGACCGCCTGGGACAGCGCCCGTACCTTCCGTGGCTCCGATATGCGCGGTGGTGCCAACGGTGCCCGCATCCGCCTGGCGCCGCAGAAGGACTGGGAAGGCAACGAGCCCGAGCGCCTGGCCCGTGTGCTCAAGGTCTACGAGCAGATCTCCGCCGAGACCGGGGCCAGCGTGGCCGACCTGATCGTGCTGGGTGGTAGCGTGGGCATCGAGCAGGCGGCCCGGGCGGCCGGTCACGATGTGCTGGTGCCGTTCATCCCGGGCCGGGGTGACGCCAGCGCCGAGATGACCGACGCCGACTCCTTCGAGCCGCTGGAGCCGCTGGCCGATGGCTTCCGCAACTGGCTGAAGAAGGACTACGTGGTCAAGCCGGAAGAGATGCTGCTCGACCGGGCCCAGTTGATGGGGCTGACCGCGCCGGAGATGACCGTGCTGATCGGCGGTATGCGCGTGCTGGGCACCAACCATGGTGGCAGCCAGCATGGTGTGTTCACCGACCGTGAAGGTCAGCTGACGAACGACTTCTTCGTCAACCTGACCGACATGGCCTACGCCTGGCAGCCCGCGGGCAACGGCGTGTACGAGGTGCGCGATCGCCAGGGCGATCAGGTGAAGTGGACGGCCAGCCGCATCGACCTGGTGTTTGGTTCCAACTCCATCCTGCGTAGCTACGCCGAGGTGTACGCCCAGGATGACAACGAGGAGAAGTTCGTGAAGGACTTCATCCAGGCCTGGACCAAGGTCATGAACGCCGACCGCTTCGACCTGGAGCAGTACCAGCAGTAAGGCCCGAGCCGGGCGGTTCGCCCGGTTCAGATCAAAAGGCGCCCGGGGTTATCCCGGGCGCCTTTTTGTTGCGCAGTGCGAAACCTCTCGGCGTGCCCCCGACGCCCGGGCCGCCCAGGGGGATCGCCACGTCGCTGCGCTCCTCGCATGACGGTGCTTCTCTTACCCGTCATTGCAAGGTCCCGCAGGGGCCGCGGCAATCGGCGGGAGCGACCCGCTATCCGGTCGCGCGCATGCCGCCGCCATCGCACAACTCGACCGAAAACACCTGCCTTGCGTGCCACAGCATCAGCGCGACGCCAAGGCCCAGCAGGGCGAACACGATCCGCAACGTGAGCAGCATGGTGGGTAGCGGCACCGAACGGGCTGGGGTTGGCGGCCGAGTGAAGCGTATGCCATCCGGTGCCCCTTGCCTCCCGCTGTCACCACCTTCGGAGTTGATGCGGCAGGTGGTCTGCCAACAGAACGGTGGGCGTACTTTTTCCCATTCGCTGGGGGGGGCAGGCCGTGCCTGGTACCCCGGGGGGAATTTCTGGAGCTAAACGCGCCTTACAGGACCACAAAACTGCCACTGCTCTGTATAAAACCTATTGAATTCAATTTACTACCGTAGCCTTATCCCGTCTTGAGTCTTGGTGCCCGGAGTGTCCGGCACCGTTAACTCCCTATCCGGATGCATTAGAGTCTGGGGCCGCGAAACGACAATCCAGTGCCCGATGGGGCCAAGACGGGAGTTAGATAATGGATCTTCGAGAGGGGCGTCGCAGGGCCGTCCGTGTGGAAGCCGAGGTGGAGACTCTGGCCGGCGACTCTGAGTACAGAGCAAGCGGCCGGGTCCGCGATGTCAGCCTTAGCGGGTTGTATCTGGAACTGACGGATTCGGTTGTCTCGAAAAATACGAGACTGCGGCTGACCGTGAGCCCGGAGGAGTCCGGGGATGACCGGGCCCACGTCTGGCATTGCATCGTGATGCGGCTGGATGAGCACGGCGTGGGAGCGATGTTCGAGCCTGAAGATCCGTTTGCGGTCGATGGCCTGCTGGATCTGATGCGCGAGAGTATTGGCCTCCGCTCGGTCCAGGATGGTCCGCGGCATGACAGTCTCTGTACACCGTAGACACCACGGGATCACACCTGGCCGTTTGTTCTCGGGACCGACCAGGCGCAGGCAGAATCCTATCGGCCAGAGGGCTGGCCTCCTGCAGGTGATTGGGGGTTACAGCCAGCGGCGGCGGCGGAACAGGTAGAGCATGCCGAGGACGATGGCGAGCATGATGCCAAGCAGGACGGGATAGCCGTAATAGGTGTAGAGCTCGGGCATCGACCACGGGCTGTCGGGGTGGTCGAAGTTCATGCCGTAGATGCCGACGATGAACGTGAGCGGGATGAAGATGGTGGCGATGATGGTGAGCACGCGGATCACGTCGTTGGAGCGCTGGTTCACGGCCGAGAGGTAGGCCTCGATCAGGCTGGAGGCCATGTCGCGGTAGGACTCCAGCAGGTCCATGATCTGGATAGTGTGATCGTGGACGTCACGCAGCCAGGGCATCATCTCGGGGCCGAACGGGTCCTGGTCGTCGCGCATCAGGCGGGTGATCACGTCGCGCGTGGGCCAGAGCTGGCGGCGCAGCACCAGCAGCTCGCGGCGCACGACATGGATGCGGCTCAGGGTGTCGTGGTTGGGCTGCGAGAGCACGCGTTCTTCCAGGTCTTCGATGCGGTCGCCCAGTTTCTCCATCAGCGGGAAGGCCTGGTCCACGACGACATCCATGAGGGCATAGGCCAGGTACGGGGTTCCCAGGCGGTTGAAGTTGCGGTTGGTGCCGCGCATGCGCTGGCGGATGGGCTCGAACGGGTCGGTCTCGCCGCTGTGCACGCTGATCACGAACTGCGGGTGCACGAACAGGTTGAACTGCTCCAGGCGCACGCTATCGCCGTCCAGCTGCGGCTGGTTGAGGATGATCACCGCATAATCGCCAAAGTAGTCGAGCTTGGGGCGCTGGCCGCGATGGCGCACGTCCTCCAGCGCGAGGGGGTGCAGCGCGAAGGCCTCGGCCAGTTGCTGAAGCTGGCGTGGGCCGGGTGTTCCCTGGAAGTGCAGCCAGACGAATCCGTCCACCGGCGCACCCTCATGCATCACGGTTTCCGGGTCCTGGGGGTTCAGTTGTTCGTTGTGGTAGTGCCAGGCGGAAACAACGGCCTCGGAAGGGTGAGGGTGTTCGTGAGCGTGCACCCCGTGGCCCGGGGCTGTGCCGGGTTGCGGGTAGGTCTTCTCGAACAGTCGTGTCATGGGTTCTTCCGGGGCTGTGTTGTCCCGAGTATAGGGCGTTGACGGGCGCAGACGACACGCGGATGCGGTGGCGCGGCGACTCTGGCAGGCTGGGGCACTGGGCCAGCGCGATGGCCTGTAACGAGGAGCGCGGAGCCGATGGAACTGAAGACCATGCTGGTGCCGGTGGACGGCTCGGCCAACGCCTGGCGCGCGGTGGAAGTGGCAGCGGATCTGGCCGCCAAGTATCAGACGCGGGTGGTGCTGGTCAGCGTGCTGCTGCAGGGCGAGGTGCCGCCGCATATCCGCAAGCTGTCGGAGCTGCCCGATCCGGACGACCCGCCCCTGGCGGTCGGCGGTGCAGCCATTGGATCCGCGGTGCCGCCCAAGGTGTTGCGCGACATAGCGAAAAAGCTGGTGGAACAGGCGCACGAGTACTTCGCCGAGCTGGGCGTGACGGATATCGGCCATCATATCGAGGATGGCTCGCCCGCGAAGGTGATCCTGCAGCAGGCCGAGTACCACGATGTGGACATGATTGTGATGGGCTCGCGCGGGCTGGGCGGGTTGCAGGGGCTGCTGGCCGGTAGTGTGTCGCACAAGGTGCAGCAGCTGGCGCGCTGCATCGTGGTGACGGTGAACTGAGCGCCGTTGGTTAGCGATGTCACGACTGTCCATCGACCTGCACGAGTGCTTTCGTAACGGGCGCAAGATCGATGCGGCGCTCAACGGCGCAATCGAAGAGGCCTGCGACAAGCGCATCAAGACGGTGGAGATCATCCACGGCAAGGGCAGCGGGCAACTGAAAAAGCGCGTGCTGCGTTTCCTGCAGCAGCCGGAGATCAAGCAGCGCTACCACCGGGTGGAGAAGGACTCGAAGAACCACGGCCGCCTGTTCGTGCATTTCAAGCACTGAGCAGGCCGTTTCGCCTTTCCTGTAGGAGGCCAGCCCTCTGGCCGATGGGGCGCCGACAAAAACCCATCGGCCAGAGGGCTGGCCTCCTACGGGGGGTGGGGCGAACGCTGTTGGTGCCCCAGGCTGCGTTCGGCGAGGTGGTAGCCGAGTTCGATCATCTCGCGGGCGCGGTGGAAGTCGAAGATGCCGCAGGCGTTTACGGGCACCTCGATCAGGTGTTCGGGGTTGTAGGCGGCGATGCGAAAGCGCGCGATCGAGCCCTGCATGGCCTCAATGGAGTGGGAGACGACGTCGATCATGCTGAGCGCTCGGGCCTCCTGCGCGCGGCTCATGCCGTCGGTCGTGGAGCCCAGGCCCAGCTTGCCTGGCCAGTCCTGTAGCCAGCCGCCGACCCGGTCCGGCAATACGTCCTGCAGCCGCTGATTCAGGCGGCTGCGTCCCAGTTTTTCGGCCTCGACGTCATCGAAGGCATTGGGGCGGGTGACGCGCGTGAGTTCGTCGCCCATGCGCCCGTTCATGCTGACGGCCACGGTGATGTCGGTGTGGTCGTTCAGGGTCGGCGCGATGGGTACCGGGTTCAGCAGGGCGCCATCCACCAGCAGCCGTCCGCGATGGCGCACCGGGGTGAACACGGTGGGGATGGCGATGGAGGCGCGAATGGCGTTGAACAGCGAGCCGGAGTTCAGCCAGACCTCGCGTTCGCGCTCGATGTCGGTGGCCACCGCGGTAAAGGAGATCGACAGCTCTTCGATGTCGATGTCGCCCAGCATGTCGCGCAGTTTGCCGATCAGGCGGTCGCCCCGGATCAGCCCGGCACCGCGAAACGAGAAGTCCAGCAGCCGCCAGACATCCTGACGGCGAAGGGTCTTTACCCAGTCCTCGTAGATGTCCAGTTTGCCCGCTGCGTAGATGCCGCCGATCAGGGCGCCCATGGAGGCACCCGAGATGGAGCGAATGCGGTAGTCGGAGTGCTCCTCCAGCCAGCGGATGACCCCGATCTGCGCCAGGCCGCGGGCGCCGCCGCTTCCCAGTACGAGCGAAATCGACTGTTCGTGATCGTCCATCGTCGGGTCGCTAGGAAGAGGCGTCGCTCAGCAGGAAGTCGTGCAGCGTTCGGGCGGACTCCGTGGCCGACTCTTCCAGGCGCACCTGCCACACGGCCACTGGGTGTTCCGGCGACCATTCGCTGATCACCACCAGCCCCGAATAGACGTTCGTGCCGCGGACCGTACCGACGGTGACGCGCCCGGTATCGTCGCCGAACAGGCGGACTTCGAACTCCGAACCGGGCGTGGGCAGGGACCAGTACCCGTTCTGGCCTGTCTCGCGGAATTCTTCGTCGGAGGGATGCACCGCCTCGCCAAAGTGGCGGCGCAACAGTGGTACGGCGAGACGGTGGGGCAGGCCCAGCACGGTCTCGATCCCCGATCGGCCGCGGTCGATCGCGCGCGCAGCCCCGGTTAGGGGGTCTTCTCGGCCCAGCCAGCGTTTTACAGCATTCAGCATGCCCTCGATGATCCGCGTGACGGCGGGCGGCTGCAACCGGTTGGTGCGGGCCCGGGGCGCGCGTTAGGGTGGCGGGTACGCATTGATCAGGAGATTGGCGATGGGTTTTGCACTGTCCGACCTGCAGCTGTCCAGTTCCGCGTTCGGTCCGGGTCAGCCGATCCCGAAGCGCCATACGGGCGAGGGCGAGGACACCTCGCCAGCGCTCAAGTGGAGCAACCTCCCGCGGGAAACGCGTTCGCTGGCCGTCATTTGCCATGATCCGGATGCCCCGCTGATCAAGTCCGGCACCTACGGCTTTGTGCACTGGGTGCTCTACAACCTGCCGCCGGATACCGACGGCCTGCCCGAGGCGGCTACGCTGGGCGATGTCGGCGAGAACGACTTTGGCGGCACCGGCTACGGCGGCCCGATGCCACCCGAGGGCCACGGCAAGCACCATTACTTCTTCTGGCTGCTGGCGCTGGACCGCGACCTTCAGCTCCCTGCCGGCCTCACGCTCTGGCAGTTCCTGGAGCGCGCCGAGCCCCACGTGATCGGCATGAACCGCCTGGTCGGCACCTACCAGCGCGACTAGCCCTGGAGTCACAGTTCTTATTGTAGGAGCCGCCTTGGCGGCGAAGCCCCTGCCAGAGCCGGGCGCAGGCAGGGGCTTCGCGTGCAAGCACGCTCCCACGGGGCAGGGGTCGGAGCGGGTGCCATCCACAAAAAAGGCCCGGACCGAGGAAACTCGGGCCGGGCCTTTTGCGTTCCCGGGCGGAGTGCCCGGGGCGGCGTGAGGTCGCTTAGTAGCGGTAGCCGAAGGCCTTTTCGAACTTGTCGGCAAATTCGGTGGCAGTGAAGTGGTGGTTCTGGGTGCCGGAGTGGGCGATCTTGATCGAGCCGATCAGCGAGGCGATGCGGCCGGTGGTTTCCCAGTCGTAGCCCTGTTCCAGGCCGAACAGGATGCCGGCGCGGTAGGAGTCGCCACAGCCGGTCGGGTCCTTGATCGCGGCCGGTTCGACCGACGGGATGGTGATCTTCTTGCCGCCGGTGTAGATGTCGGAGCCCTCGCCACCGCGGGTGACGATCATTGCGTCGACCATCTCGGCCATCTGCTCCAGGCTCAGGCCGGTGCGGTCGGAGGTCAGCTGCGCTTCGTAGTCATTGAACGCGGCATAGGTCGCCTGTTCCATGAAGCGCTTCAGGTCGTCGCCGTCGAACATCGGCAGGCCCTGGCCCGGGTCGAACATGAACGGGATGCCGGCCTCGGCGAACTGCTGGGCGTGCTCGATCATGCCGTCACGGCCGTCCGGGGAGACGATGCCGACCTTGATGCCGTCGGCCTCGGTGACCTTCTGCTGGTGCGAGAAGCCCATTGCGCCCGGGTGGAAGGCGGTGATCTGGTTGTCGTCCTGGTCCGTGGTGATGAACGCCTGACCGGTGTAGGTGTCGTTCAGCTCCTTGATGTGCTTGCGCGAGATGCTGTGCTTGTCCATCCAGTCGGCATAGGGGGCGAAGTCGCCGCCGACGGTGGCCATGATGGTCGGCTCGCCGCCCAGCAGCTTCATGTTGTAGGCGATATTGCCGGCGCACCCGCCGAACTCGCGACGCATGTCCGGGACCAGGAAGGACACGTTCAGCATGTGCACCTTGTCCGGCAGGATGTGGTTCTTGAAGCGGTCGGGGAACACCATGATGGTGTCGTACGCGATGGACCCACAGATGAGTGCGGACATGTTGACTCCTTGCGTTGTTGAAACGGGTTGGCATGGCACCGCTTGTGGTGCCAAAACGGCTCTGCGGCGCGCGATTTCGGGATGCTCGGCGCGTCTGCGGCAGGCCGGACGGTGCGCATAGGGTAAATATTTGGGCGCAAAACAACAAATCGGGGGCCCCCGCGACGCCGTTCGTGCCACCGTCATCGCGAGTCGCGAAGCGAGGTGGCGATCTCCGGTCGAAGCCACCTGTTCCTGCGTGCAGACAGCTTTGGCCGATTGCCACGTCGCCTTCGGCTCCTCGCAATGACTTTGCTTTTGCCCCCCGTCATTGCGAGGAGCGCAGCGACGAAGCAACCTCCGAAAGCTGGCGGGGCGTCCACGATTTGCCCTGGCTGACAGCCTCAGGAGATTATTCGCTTCGCTCTCCATGCGGGCCGGCCTGCGGCCATTCAACGCGCTGCGCGCGTTTGTGCCACGGCCCCTGAAGGGGCCTCGCAATAACGGGACAGGAAACAACGCCATCGCGAGGAGCCGAAGGCGACGTGGCGATCTCCGGGCGTAACCCCGACGTTGGCCTGGCCTGGCCGGGGCGGTGGCGCTGCTTTTGGCGACGCCGTGCCGGAGGCTTTGTGGCAGCATTGGGGTACTGTCGCGAGCGAGGGCCTGTCCGATGAAACCACGTGTCCTGATCCCGATCCTGATCATTCTGCTGTTGCTGCTGAGCCTGTGGTCCATGAGCCTGGATGGCGAGGGCGGCATCCTGCCGAGCGCGCCCGAGCCGGGGGCCTCGGCACCGCAAACCACGCACCTGGTGGCCGCTCCCGCATGAGCGCGTCCCCGGCCCCCGTGGCCACGCGGGAGACGATCTTTCGCGCGGCGGGGGTGACCAAGGTCTACCGCATGGGCGAGGTGACCATCCACGCCCTGCGCGGGGTGGACCTGGAGCTGTACACCGGTGAGCTGGTGGTGATGCTGGGGGCCTCGGGCTCCGGCAAGTCGACGCTGCTGAACATCATGGGCGGGCTGGACACCGCGACCGAGGGCGAGGTGCGCTACCGCGACCAGGACCTGGCGCAGGCCTCCGAGCGCACGCTGACGGCCTTTCGCCGTGACCATGTCGGCTTCGTGTTCCAGTTCTACAACCTGATCGCCAGCCTGACCGCGCGCGAGAACGTGGCGATCGTCACCGAGATCTCGCGCGACCCGATGTCACCGGAGGAGGCGCTGGCGCTGGTCGGGCTGGAGGACCGCATGGACCACTTTCCCTCGCAGCTCTCCGGTGGCGAACAACAGCGCGTGGCCATCGCCCGCGCGATCGCCAAGCAGCCGGCCGTGCTGTTGTGCGACGAGCCGACCGGCGCGCTGGATTCGAAGACCGGTATCCGTGTGTTGGAGGTGCTGCAGCACATCAACGAGCGCCTGGACACGACGGTGGCGATCATCACTCACAACGCGGTGATCGGCGAGATGGCCGACCGGGTGATCCACCTGAGCGATGGGCGCGTGAGCGAGATCCACGAAAACGCCACGCGCCAGTCGCCGGCCGAGCTGCACTGGTAGCGACCGCGGCCGACCATGCGCGCGCTGAACCGCAAGATCCTGCGTGACCTCGGCCACCTGAAGGGGCAGGCGGCGGCGATCGCACTGGTGATCGCCAGCGGCGTAATGACCCTGGTGATCGCCGTGACCAGCCTCGACGCCCTGACGATCACCAAGGACCGTTTCTACTCGGAATACCAGTTCGCCGATGTATTCGCGGAGATCACGCGCGCGCCGGAGAGCGCGGTGGAGCGCTTTCGCGATACGCCGGGGATCAACCAGATCGAGACCCGGGTGCAGGCCCCGGTGCGCCTGGAGGTCGCCGGTTTTGACGATCCGATCCGCGGCACGGTGCTCTCCATACCGGACGGCGGCGAGCCACTGCTGAACCGGCTCTATCTGCGCGAGGGGCGGCTGCCGGAGGCCGGGCGCGAGCGCGAAGTGGTCGTCAGCGAGGCCTTCGCGGAGGCCCACGAGCTGCGGGCCGGCGATTCCCTGCGCGCGATCATCGACGGGCGCCTGACCGATCTGCAGATCAGCGGCATCGCGCTGTCGCCGGAGTTTGTCTATCAGATCAGCCCCACCGACCTGCTGCCGGACTACGAACGCTACGGCATCCTGTGGATGAACCGCCGCGCGCTGGCCGCCGCCTACGGCATGGAGGGGGCGTTCAACTCGGTGGCCGTAAGCCTGGAGGCCGGCGCGGACCCGGCCCCCGTGATCGAGGCGATGGACCGGGAACTGGCGCCCTACGGCGGCATGGGGGCCTATGGCCGCGACGACCAGTTCTCGCATCGCTTTCTGTCCGAGGAGCTGACCCAGCTGCGGGCGCAGGCGGCGATCCTGCCGACCATATTCCTGGCCGTCGCGGCGTTTCTGCTGAATGTCGTCGTCGGGCGCATCATCCGCTCCCAGCGCGAACCGATCGCCGTGCTCAAGGCCTTCGGCTACGGCAACGGCGCGATCGCCGGGCACTATGCCCTGCTGACCGGCGGCATCGTGCTGGTGGGCTGCGCCCTGGGGCTCGCGTTCGGGGCCTGGGCCGCACAGGGCCTGGCCGGGATCTACGCCGAATACTTCCGCTTCCCCGAGATGAGCTTTCGCCTGCAGGGCTGGGTGATGGTGCTGGCGGTGGGTGTGGCCATGGGCGCGGCGATGCTCGGCACCTTCCGCGCGGTCTGGCAGGCGGTGCGCATGCAACCGGCCGAGGCCATGCGCCCGCCGGCCCCGGAACGTTTTCATCGCGGCTGGCTGGAGCGCTCGGCGGCCTGGGGCGCGTTCGACCAGCCGACCCGGATCATCCTGCGCAACCTCGCGCGCCACCGCCTCAAGTCCGTGCTGTCAGTGATCGGCATCGGCCTCTCCGGCGGGCTGCTGCTGATGGGCGCCTACCAGCTGAACGCGGTGACCCAGATGCTGGACACCCAGTACGGGCAGGTGCTGCAGATGGACATCGACCTGCAGTTCACCGATCCCGTGCCGGCGCGCGCGGCCGGCGAGCTGCGTCACGAGCCGGGCGTGCTGGCGGTGGAGACCTTCCGCGCGGTACCGGTGCGGCTGGTCGGCGTGAACCGCGAGGAGCGCGTGCGCCTGCTGGGGCTGGACGCCGAACCGCGCCTGCGGCAACTGCCGATGGGCGGCGGGCGCGGGCGACTGCCGGACGAGGGCATCCTGCTGACGGATTATCTGGCCGAACAGCTCGGGCTGCACGTGGGCGACCCGGTGGAGGTGGAGATCCTGGAGGGGCGCCGCCGCACCGTCTCGGTGCCGCTGGCCGGTGTGGTGGAGGAGCCCATCGGTGTCGGGGCCTATATGTACCGCCCGGCGTTGAACCGCCTGATCGGCGAGGGCCCGGCGGTCTCCGGTGCCTGGTTGCTGACCGACCGCGCACAGGAGGATGCGCTGTTCCGCAGCCTGTCCGACCGCCCGCGGGTCGCCAGCGTTGGTCTGATCGCGGAGGCCGAGCGCAACATCCGCCAGTACATCGGCGAGACCATCATCGTGTTCGCGATGGTGTTCGTCGCGCTGGCCGTGTCCATTGCCTTTGCCGTGACCTACAACAACGCACGCATCACCTATGCCGAGCGCGCCCGCGACCTGGCCACGCTGGAGGTGCTCGGCTATTCGCGCGGCCAGGTCAGCTGGATCCTGCTCGGCGAGATCGCGATGCTGACCCTGGCCGCGATCCCGGTCGCCTGGCTGACCGGCACGGGCTTCGCCTGGCTGCTGAACCAGGCCTTTGCGATGGACCTGTTCCGCGTGCCGCTGGTGATCACGCCGCAGGCCTACGGCTTCGCCGCACTCGGCATCCTGGTCGCGGCCAGTCTGACCGCCTTTCTCGCCTGGAGGCGTCTGCAGCAGCTCGACCGTGTGCAGGCCCTGAAGGCGGCGGAGTAGCGGTCGTTGTTGCCCGCCTTTTTTGGCTGGATCTGGTTCGGCATCTGGTGTTTACGGTGGCCTTGGTCCACCGCCTGCCAAGCGCTGTCTCGGCAGCGCACCCCGAGCCCGAGGTACTTCTTTGCTCGTGCAAAGAAGTACCCAAGAAACACGCCCGACTGCCGCGAGCCCGGCCCGCTGTGCGGGCCGGGGTTTCCCTCGCTCCGAGGCTTTTCGCGGGCGGCGCTGAAACTCGCTGCGCCTTCGGCTCCGCTCAGACAGTCAGCGCCTCTCTTCCCGCGAAAACCCTCTCCACTCGGCGCGACGACAACGGGGGTGAAGGTCCAAACAACGGCTGTCCCAGCGGCGTAGCACATGGATGGAGGCTGGGTCTTCCGACATCTTGGGCACGCGCGGCCTACGGCCATGGCGTGCCGCGCCCGCAAGCGGGCGCTAAGGGTAGGATGCCGATGAGCGCAGCGAATCGCATCAGGGTTGCCCCGACGTTGGAACGGTGCGTTTCGCTGTGCTCAATCGCACCCTACGGCGTTGGAGTTAAGTACAAGCGCGGGGAGACCTTCTGTTTTGACCTTATCCCCCCGTATGAAGCCCCTTGCGGAGGGGTCCTCGGGACGGAAAAGAGGCGCTGACTGTCTGAGCGGAGCGTAGCGCAGCGAGTTTCAGCGCCGCCGGCCTGGCGCGGCCGGAGCAAGGTTCCTGGGCGAATCCCGGGCGTGTTTCTTGGTTACTTCTTTGCACGAGCAAAGAAGTAACTCGTGGCGCGCTGCCGAAACAGCGCATGGCAGGCGGCGGACAGAAGCCACCGTAAACACCGGATGCCGGACCATGCCTAGCCTCACAGCGGCTGGTTGCCAACCACCGTTCAGGTGATAACCGAGGGTGGCACTTTGCAGATATACGCTCCGACACGCCGGGCGATGAGGGGGGAAGCGCGGAGTGGCGGGATTTGCGAGACTGATCCTATGGCGATGAAAAAGCGAATCACGGTTGGGCTCATCGTGCTGGCAGGGGTGGCCGCGCTGGTATGGGCGCTGCGCCCGCAGCCGGTGCCGGTATCGCTGACCACGGTCGAGGCCGGCCCGTTCGAAGAGACCGTGCGCGAGGAAGGGCGCACGCGGCTGCGCGACACCTTTACGGTGTCGGCGCCGATCGCCGGCTTCCTGCATCGCGTCCGGCTCGAGGAGGGCGATGCCGTCGAGCTCGGCGACGCGCTCTTCCGCATGGAGCCTTTGCCGACCCCGGCGCTGGATGCACGTTCGCGTGAGCAGGCGCGCGAGAATCTCGCCGCTGCTCGGTCGCGGCTTCGAAGCGCCGAGGCGAATCTGGAGAACCTGCAGTCGGAGGCCCGCTTCGCGGAATCGGAATATCGCCGTTATCAAGAGCTGTTCGATCGGGGTGCGGTTTCCGCCACCGAGGTGGAGCGTATGGAGACCGCACGCGATCGGGCGCGCTCGGCGGTTCGCGCCGGCGAATCCGCGGTGGAGGTCGCGCGCAGCGAGGTCGAGAGCGCGCGGGTGGTGCTGGATATTGCCAGTGGACAGATGCCGGAGTCCGAGGCCGATGCCCTGACGGTTCGTTCGCCCGCCGCAGGCGTGATCCTGGAGCGGTATCGCTGCTGCGAGGGCACGATCGGGGCCGGCGAGCCGGTGCTGGTCGTGGGCGATCTCGACGACCTCGAGGTCCAGGTGGACCTGCTGTCCATGGACGCGGTGCGCGTGGTGCCCGGCATGCGCGTGCGGCTGACCGACTGGGGCCGCGATGCCGAACTGGAGGGCACCGTACGCCGGGTGCAGCCGTTCGGCTTTACCAGGATCTCCGCGCTGGGCGTGGACGAGCAGCGCGTGCCGGTGATCCTCGACCTCGACGCGGTGGAGGCCCGCATGGCCGGGCTGGCGGTGGGCTACCGCGTGGAGGCCGAGTTCCTGCTGTGGGAAGGGGATGAGGTGCTGCAGGTTCCGACCAGCGCGCTGTTCCGCGACCGCGGCGAGTGGTCGGTGTTCGTGGTCGAGGACGGCCGTGCCGAGCCGCGCCAGGTCGAGGTGGGGCGTCGCTCGGGCTTCGCCACGCAGATCCTCGAGGGCCTGGAGGCGGGCGAGCGTGTGGTCACTCGCCCGGGGGACCGCGTGCAGGCCGGTACGCGCGTGGTCGCGAACTGACCGCTGTAGATGGCGAAAGAGTTGAATGAGGCGCCGCAGGCCCGGGCGCTGGAAGACCTCCTGGACCCCCTGGATGCCGCGCTGCAGACGCGCGGTGCCGCCGTGCTGGTGGCCGAGCCGGGCGCCGGCAAGACCACGCGCGTCCCGCTGCATCTGGCCGCCTCCAGCCCCGAGGACCGGGTGATCGTGCTGCAGCCGCGTCGACTGGCCGCGCGCATGGCGGCGACCTTCATGGCCGCGCAGCTGGGCGAAGCGGCCGGGCAGACGGTCGGCTATCGCGTGCGCGACGAGCAGAAGGTCTCGGACCGCACCCGGGTGGAGCTGGTCACCGATGGGCTGTTCCTGCGGCGCATCCAGGGTGACCCGCTGCTGGAAGGGGTTGGCACCGTGGTCTTCGACGAATTCCATCTGCGCCGGCCGGAGGCCGAGCTGGCGCTGGCCTTTGCGCTGCAGGTGCGTCGGCTGCTGCGCCCGGAGCTGCGCATCGTGGTGATGTCGGCGACCCTCGACGACGAGGCCGTGGCCCGGCTGCTGGCCGGACCGGAGGCGGATGCCGTGCCGGTGCTGCGAGCGCGTGGGCGGCAGTTCCCGGTCGAGGTCCGTTACGCCCCAACGGCGAAGGATGCCCCGCTGGCTGACGGCGTGGCGCAGGCGGTTCGCGACGCGCTGGCGGCGGAGACGGGCTCGATCCTGGTCTTCCTGCCCGGCGAGCGCGAGATCCGCGAAGTGGCCGCGCGCCTGGGTGAGGGGGTGGACACGGCCTCCGGCCCCGCGCAGATCGCGCCGCTGTTCGGGCGGCTGTCGGCGCAGGAGCAGGCCCGGGCCGTGCGCCCGGCGCCCGCGGGCGAGCGCAAGGTGGTGCTGGCGACCGACATCGCCGAGACCTCGCTGACCATCGAGGGCGTGCGCGTGGTGATCGACGCGGGGCTGTCCCGCGAGCCGCGCTTCGATGCCGCGACCGGGCTCTCGCGCCTGGTGACGCTCCCGGCCTCGAAGGCCGCCGCCGAGCAGCGCGCCGGGCGTGCCGGACGCACCGAGCCCGGCGTCGCGATCCGCCTGTGGGCGCGGGCCGACGAGGTCGCGCGCCCGGACTACGCGACGCCGGGGATGCAGCAGGTGGACCTGCTGCCGCTGGCCCTGGAACTGGCCGGCTGGGGCGAGGCGGTGGCCGAACTGGACTGGCTTGAGCCGCCACCCGCGCAGGGCCTGGCCTCCGCGCAGGCGGTACTCGCGGAACTGGGTGCGGTGGATGCCACCGGTCGGATGACCGGGCATGGGCGGGCCCTGCTACGCCTGCCGACCCACCCGCGGCTGGCGCACATGCTGTTGCGGGGCCGCGAGCGGGGGCTGGCACGCCTGGCCTGCGAACTGGCGGTAGCCGTGGAGGAACCGGGTGTGGCCGGGCCGGGGGCTCCGCTGGAGCTGGGTGCGCGCCTGGAGCGCGCGCGGCGCTCCGGTGGCCGGGCCTGGCAATCCGGGCTGCGGCGTCTGGAGCAGGCGCTGGCGCGAGCCGGGGACCGCCCCGCCGTTATGGATGCGGTACTGGACGAAAGCACGGCGGTGGGCGTGCTGGCGGCGCTGGCCTGGCCGGAGCGCATCGCACGCCGCCGTGGCGAGGCTGCCGGTCGCTTCGTGATGGGGAATGGTCGCGGCGCGTGGCTACCGGAACGCGAGCGTCTGGCGCATGCCGACTACCTGGTGGCGGTGGACTGCACGGATGCCGACCGCGAGGCCCGCATCCGCTGTGCGGTGGCGCTGGATCTGGCCGCACTGGAGCAGGAGGCGCCGGAACTCTTCCACCGCGAGACGCGCTGCGACTGGGTGGAGGACGGCGCGCGGCTGGAGAACGCGCGGATTCGACGGATCGGCACGCTGGTGGTGGAGCGGCAGATGGTCGCGCTGGACGACCCCGCCGCCACCGTCCCGCGTTGGTGCGAGCGGCTGCGCCGCGAGGGCCTTGCACTGATGCCCTGGGATGACGCCGCGACCCAGTTCCGTGCGCGCATCCAGCTGTTGCACGAAACCATGCCGGGGGCCGGTTTTCCGGATCTGCGCGACGACGCGCTGCTGATGACCCTCGAGGACTGGCTGGGGCCGTATCTGGCAGGGACTACACGGCGCCGGGATCTGGAGCGGCTGGATCTGGCGGCGATCCTGCGCGCGCGGCTGGACTGGGGCCACCAGCAGCAACTGGAGCGGGAGGCGCCGGCGCGGATCGAAGTCCCCTCCGGTTCCGCTCACCGCATTGATTACACGCAGGACCCGCCGGTGCTGGCGGTTAAGCTGCAGGAGCTGTTCGGCCTGGGCGAGACGCCCCGGGTGGCGGGCGGCCGCGTGGCGCTGGTGCTGCACCTGCTGTCGCCGGCACGGCGGCCGGTGCAGGTCACCCAGGATCTCGCCAGCTTCTGGGAGAATGGATATCCGGAGGTGCGCCGCGAGCTGAAGGGGCGTTATCCGAAACACCCCTGGCCGGAGGATCCATGGAATGCGCCGGCCACGCGGCATACGAAGCGGCGCGGCTAGGAAGAGTCGGGTCTGGCGGGGGCTTCGCCTGCAAGCAGGCTCCCACAGGAGCTTGAGCAACACAGGACGCTGTGCGTCACCCTCTGTGTCGTCATCCCGGAAACCGCGGAGCGGTTAGCCGGGATCTCGGGCGTCGGGGTGGTGCATGGCTGCGGAGATCCCGGCTCTTCGCTGCGCTGCGGCCGGGGTGGCGAAGTGGGGTGCGGCGGCGGGATGACGATGCGGCGGGTGACGTTCTCGGGTAGTGTCGCGTTCAGAGCCTACCCGGGCCGAGTGCGAGGAAACGAACCGCGATGCTGAAGTTCCTGACCGTTGTCCTGATCCTGCTGTTTGTCTGGTGGCGGGTATCGCGCTGGCTGGAGGTGAGGCGGCGGCGGGCGCGCGGCGAGGATGTTTCCTACGAAGTGCGGGTGAAGGGCTTTCGCCCGATCACGATCCTTAGCGTCATCTTTCTGATTCTCTACGGGGGATACGTGATCTGGTTTGCCCTGACGGAGTGGGCGGATTTGTTCTAGCTGATTGAATCAGCGTCCCTCGGGAGGGGCCGCGCGTACTCGGGCCTGGGTCGAGCGCCATATTTTTGTGATGCAGTGCCTGAAACGATGGTGCGCACCGTGGCAGATCATGGCCGGGTGGTTACGGTCGAACGACCCCCTCATGCGAGCCCTCCGTGGAAAACCAGCCGCAATCGAATATCGAATTCAGCGCCTTCGAGCGGACCTTGTTCCGCTATGTCGCTGTGCTCGCCGCCTTCATGGTGCTGACCGGGCTGGTGGCCCTGCTGGTCTGGTTGCTGGGGCAGGTGGTGTCGTTTTTCTACGCGCTGCTCTTGCCGCTGTCGGTGGCCGGGGTGCTGAGCCTGATCCTCTACCCGGTGGTGCGCTGGCTGCAGCGGATTGCGGGATTCTCGCGGATGGGGGCGGTGAGTTCGCTGTTCGGTGTGGTGTTGATTGCGCTGGTGGTTGTCGCCGTACTGGTGGTGCCCACGGCGAGCCATCAGGTTCAGGAGTTCATCAAGGGTGCCCCGGAGCTGGCGGAGAATGCCTACGAGTCATTCTCGCGCAATTTCCCTGACGCCACCGAGCGCGTGGCCTCGATGCTGGAGGACCTGGATCTCCAGAGCATCATGCCGAACCTGGAGGGTGTGGGCTCGCAGCTGATGCACTACGTGACGGTAGTCGTCGGGCTGGCCTTTGTGCCCTTGTATCTGTTCTTTGCGCTGCTGTCCGGCGAACGCCTGAAGGAGGGCGGGCGCGAGGTCTTGTCGGTCTTTCGGCCCCAGACCCAGCGCGAGCTGATGTTCCTGGGCCGCCTGTTTGTCGGCTATGTGACGGCGTTCTTCCAGGGGCAGGTGGTGATCGCCCTGATCATGGGGGTTCTGCTGGCCGCCGGGTTCTCGCTGATCGGCCTGCAGGCGGCGATCCTGTTCGGGTTGATGCTGGGGTTTCTCAATATCGTGCCCTATCTGGGGACGATCGTCGGCTTGACGCTGGCTCTTCCGGTGGCCTATCTCCAGCCTGAGGGTGGCGGATTGACCCTGGTTGCGCTGGTGCTCGTGGTGTTTGCCCTGGTGCAGCTGATCGAGAGCTGGCTGCTCACGCCGAAGATCATGGCGGATCGCTCCGGACTGCATCCGGCGATTGTCGTGATCTCGATTTTCTTCTGGGGGACGGCGCTGGGTGGCATCATCGGCATGATCCTGGCTGTGCCGTTGTCGGCGTTTGTGGCCAGCCTCTGGAAACACTTCAGGGTCAAGTGGAGTACGGCCCTGGTGGATACCTCGGAAGTGGCCGAGGAAGACCCGGAAATCCTGACGGGGTTGAGTGGTTTCGATGACCCTGCAACCAATTCCGCGGGGGATGGGTCGGAAGATGATCCAGGCCCGCGATAGGGAGTGCGTGTAATGGCAACGACGAAAAGCAGCAGTGCGAAGAAACAGGACGAAGCGGAGCATGATGCCTCCACCACTGAACGTGTGGCGGCCCAGGCCCACGAGGCCGTGGACCGCGTGGCGGAGCATGCCGGTACGGCCGAGGAACGCATCCGCGAGGGCCTTTCGCATGCGGATGAAGAGGTTCGCGAGCGGGCGGAGAAGGCGCGTCAGAGTTCCGAGGACGTCTTGCGCGTGGTCGGCAACTACGTACGCGACAACCCGCTGACCGCGATCGGCCTGGCCTTTGTGGCGGGGACCCTGTTCTCGGCCTTGACCCGCCGCAAGTAGGCCATGGCCGCGCAGGACGACGGGCCGGCGCGCGAGCGACCGGACTCCGATACCGCCGATCCCGGGGACGTAATGCAGGACCTCGGCCGTATCCTGGGGGATTCGCGCGAGCTGCTGGGGACCGAGACCCGACAACTGGTGCGCAATGCGGTGGGGGTTATCGTGTTTGCGGTGGTGCTGGGGCTGCTGCTGGTCACGGTGTGGCTGGCGCTGGTCGCGGCCGTGGTGATGCTGCTGCAGGCCTATGCGGGGGTGTCGCCGGCGTTGTCGCTGGTGATCGTGGCGGCGCTGACCGGCGTGCTGGCGTGGCTGGTTGCGCGCGGCATTGGCCGGCTGCTGCACGGCATGACCTACCCGGAGACGCGTGCCCTGGTACGGAATCTGGTCGCGCGGCCCGAAAGCCAGGATACCGAGTAGCTCATGGCTGGCACCTGGCTGGGCCTGCGGGGCCGTTCTCGCGAACTGCGCCTGCGGCTGCAGGGTGAGGTCGACGAACTGCGCGACGATGTGCGTGCCACCGGCTGGTGGCGCGCGCTGCAGCGTCTGGGTTCACCGGAGATGATCCCCAGGGCGTTCCTGCTGGGATTTGCAGTCGATCAGCTGCGCGGACTGCGCCTGCTGCGGCCCGTGAAGGCACTGACAGCGGGTGTGCTGGCGGTGACGAAGCTGAGCTGGCTGACCCGGCGCTGGTGGTGGAAGGGCCGGACTCATCCGACCGAGTAAGGTCGAACCCCGGTTTCTCCTTCAGCCGCTCTTGAGGATGCGCGCTCGCTCGCGTTGCCAGTCCTTGTCCTTCTTGGCTGCGCGCTTGTCGAAATCCTTCTTGCCCTTGGCCAGGCCGATCTCCAGCTTGGCGCGGCCATGTTTCCAGTACAGGGCCATGGGGACCAGGGTATAGCCCTTGCGCTCCACCGCGCCGATCAGGCGGTTGATCTCCGAGCGGTGCAGCAGCAGCTTGCGCGTGCGGCTCGGGTCCGGGTTGATATGGGTGGAGGCGGTGGGCAGCGGGGTGATGTGGGCCCCGAACAGGAACGCCTCGCCCTTGCGTAGCAGCACGTACGCCTCGCTGAGCTGGGCGCGCCCGGCCCGCATGGACTTGACCTCCCAGCCCTGCAACTCCAGCCCCGCCTCCAGGCGGTCCTCGATAAAGAAATCGTGGCGCGCCTTGCGGTTCAGCGCGATGGTGTTGGAACCGGCGTCCTTTTTCTTCTTTGGCTTTCCCATGGCCCGCGCAGTGTACTGCACGCGCGGGGCGAAAGCCGAGGAAACACGCACGAACGTACAGGATCGCGGACGCGTCGCGGGTCGGCGCTTGCCGCGTACAGTTGAGCCCGTGGGAAGCCTGCCCCACAATTCCGGGCGACTCGAAGCCCCGCTTGTGCCGCCTGCGCCGTTGACCGCAACTCGATCTGGCTGCGCTGAACGATGGAACGGGTACCACCAACAAGGAGCCGCTGATGCCTGCCACGACTTCCATCCACGGTCAGTGGACGACCCGCCTGGCCTTTATCCTCGCGGCCACCGGGTCGGCTGTCGGGCTTGGCAACATCTGGCGTTTTCCCTATATCGCCGGCGATAACGGTGGCGGGGCCTTCGTGCTGGTTTACCTCGGCTGCATCCTGCTGATCGGCCTGCCGGTGATGATGGCGGAGATCCTGCTGGGGCGGCGCGGCCGCCAGAGCCCGATCAATACGATGGTGACGCTGGCGCGCGAAGAGGGCCTGAGCCGTGGCTGGGGCATGATCGGGTGGATCGGTGTGCTCGCCGGGTTCCTGATCCTGTCGTTCTACAGCGTAGTGGCCGGTTGGTCGCTGTCCTATGTGTTCAAGTCCGGCACGGGCGGCTTCTTGGGCCTGGATGCGGATGGCTCGGAGGCCATGTTCGACGGCCTGCTCTCAAATCCCGAGGCCCTGCTGGCCTGGCATACGATCTTCATGGTGATGACTGCGATGGTGGTCGCGCGCGGCGTGCAGTCCGGTCTGGAGAAGGCCGTGACCATCCTGATGCCGCTGCTGTTCGTAATGCTGGTGGTGATGGTCGGCTACGCGATGGTGGAAGGGAACTTTATCGCGGGGCTGGAGTTCCTGCTGTACCCGGATTTCTCGGCGCTGACGGCCAACGCGGTGCTGCTGGCGATGGGGCAGGCGTTCTTCACGCTGAGCCTCGGCATGGGCGCGATCATGATCTACGGCAGCTACCTGCAGAGCGACGCCTCGATCGCGAGGACTTCGGCGGCCGTGGTGGGCGCCGACACCCTGGTGGCGATCATGGCCGGGCTGGCGATCTTCCCGATCGTGCTGGGCGCGGGCCTTTCGCCGGAGCAGGGGCCGGGCCTGATCTTCGTCACGCTGCCGCTGTCGTTCGCGGAGATGCCGGGCGGGCTCTACTTCGGGACGATGTTCTTTGTGCTGCTGGTGTTCGCGGCCTGGACGTCGTCCATCTCCATCATCGAGCCGGCCGTCGCCTATCTGGTGGAGAATGTCGGCATGACGCGCGTGGCCGCGAGCGCCAGCATTGCTATCGCCGCCTGGCTGATGGGAATTGGCGCGCTGCTGTCGCTGAACGTCTGGTCGGATTACACCCTGTTCAACATGGGGATCCTGGACCTGCTGGACTATGTGACTGCTAACATCCTGCTCCCGCTGGGCGGGTTTCTGATCGCGGTATTCGTAGGCTGGCGCATGACCGAGCGCTCGGTCCAGTCCGAGCTGCGCATGAAACTCGGGGGTCTGTACCAGATCTGGTATTTCCTGGTGCGCTTCGTGGCCCCGATTGCCATCCTGTTTGTGTTCCTGCGCGCGGTGGAGCTTATTTGATGTCCTCGACAGTCCGGCGCTCGGCGGAGGTCCCGTACTCCCGCGAGCAGATGTTCGACCTCGTTAATGACGTGGATTCCTACTCGGAATTTCTGCCGGGTTGCCGCAGCTCGCGTGCGCGCATGCGCGGAGAGGATGAGGTGGAAGGGACCATCGAGATGGCCAAGGGCGCCCTGCACAAGTCGTTCACCACGCGCAATCGCGTGCAGCGCCCCGAGCGCATCGACATCCGCCTGGCAGACGGGCCGTTTCGTCGCCTGCACGGCACCTGGAGCTTTACCGAGCTGGACAATGGCCAGACGCGTATCGCGCTGGAGCTGGAATTCGAGTTTGCCAGCCGGCTGATGTCGTTCGCGATCGGGCCGATCTTCCACCAGCTCGCCAACTCTTTTGTCGACGCCTTTGTGCGGCGCGCGCGCGAGGTCTACGGTGCCCGATGATCAGGATGCCGTTAGCCCCGAGGCGGGGCACGGCACAATCCGTATCGAGGTCGCTTATGCACGCCCCGACCGCCAGGTGATCCTGCCGTTGGTCGTGCCCGAGGGCACGACCGTGGACGCGGCCCTGCGCCAGTCGGAGATCGACGCCCAGTTCCCGGAGATCGATCTGGAAAACGCCAAAGTGGGGATCTTCGGCAAGCTCACCCGGCGCGACACGGTGTTGCGCCCGAAGGATCGCATCGAGATCTACCGCCCGCTGATCGCCGACCCGAAAGAGGTGCGTCGTCAGCGGGCCGGCAAGAACCGGAAGAAGCCCGGCAAGGGGGACGCGCAGAAGGCCGGCGATCAGGCGTCCGCAAAGCCCGCGGGCGAGAAGCCGGAGGACGGCGCCGGGGGCGGCAAGGATTCGGCCGGCGATTGAGCCGGCCGGTTGCGATCAGTTGTCGTCGAGCTCGACCGGGTACTGGTCCAGCGCGATCGGCTGCGGCACGTCGGAGTCGACGTAGCTGACTACGCCATTCTCGAAGAACACCGTTACGCGGCGCTGCTCCGTCGGCCCGATCCCGGGACGGCGATAGTAGACGTAGTCCCAGCGGTCTTCGCGCTTGAACGCGCCGTCGATCTGCGGCGTACCCATCAGAAAGCGGACCTGCTGCGGGGTCATGCCGGGCTGGATCTGGGCGACCTGTGTCGCGTCGATGACGTTGCCCTGCTGTACATCGAGGCGGAACTGATTGAAGCCACTGCAGGCGGTGAGCAGGCTTGCAGCCACGGCAATAGAAATGAGAATCTTGATCATCGAGCCGGCGGGTCCCCAGAAGTCGGATGGGCCGTTGAACGCGCATGGTACACCAAAGCGTCCGGATGCTCTCAAGCAATCGGGTGACGGGAATCGAAGGATGGAAACAAGCGATCTCAAGAAAGCGGGGCTCAAGGTCACGCTGCCACGGATGAAGATCCTCGAGATCCTCGAGAACTCGGAAACGCGCCACCTGACGGCCGAGGCCATTTACCGCGAGCTGCTCGACTCGGGCGAGGAGATCGGGCTGGCCACGGTCTACCGCGTGCTGACGCAGTTCGAGGCCGCGGGGCTGGTCTGCCGGCTCCACCTGGAGGGCAACCAGGCCGTGTTCGAGCTGGAGCGCGGCGGGCACCACGATCACATCGTCTGCAACCAGTGCGGCCGTGTCGAAGAATTCTTCGACGAGACCATCGAGACCCGCCAGCGCGAGGTCGCGCGCCAGCACGGCTTCTCCATCAAGGACCACGCCCTGGTCCTGTACGGCGACTGCAACGACAGCGCCTGCCCCCACCGCCCCGTCTGACGCGCCCTCGCGCGGCTTTTCAGGCCAGCCGCTTTTCAGGCTGGACCTGGTTCGTCCTCTGGAGTTTACGGTGCCTTCGTCCGGCCGCCTGCCTGCGCTGTTTCGGCAGCGCGCCCCGAGGTACTTTCTTGCTTGCCCAAGAAAGTACCCAAAGAAGGGCACCCGGATTCCGCCCGGGAACCTTGCTCCAGGACCCTCGGGCCGGCGGCGCTGAAACTCGCTGCGCTCAGACAGTCAGCGCCTCTCTTCCGGCCCGAGGACCCCTCCGCAAGGGGCTTCATACGGGGGATGAAGGTCAAGACAACGGCCGCTCTGACGTTCGTGCCAATGGATGGAGGCAAGGTGTTCCGACATCCTGGGTACGCGCGGCCTGCAGCCCTGGCGTGCCGCGCCCGCCAGCGGGCGCCAGACCCCATCGTAGGATGTGATGAGCGCAGCGAATCGCATCAGGGTTGCCCCGACGTTGGCATGGTGCGTTTCGCTGCGCTCAACGCACCCTACAGCTCGGCCTTGTAGCGGGTGCTCGAATACCGCCTGTTTTGACCTACCCTCCCGATATGAGCCCCTTGTGGAGGGCGTGACAGGCCGGAAGAGAGGCGCTGACTGTCTGAGCGCAGCGAGTTTCAGCACCGCCGGCCTGGCGCGGCCGGAGCAAGGTCCCCGGGCGAATCCCGGGCGTGTTTCTTGGTTCCTTCTTTGCACGAGCAAAGAAGCCCGTTTTTGATCAACAACTGGCGCGGCGCGCTGGCGAAACAGCGCATGGCAGGCGGCCGGACGAAGCCACCGTAAACTCCAGAGGACGAACCAGGCCCAGCCACAAAGACGTGTGCTGCTGCCACGTCCAACCCGTCGGGGCCCGGGGGCCCGGAGGCCTGGCCTCAGGCCGTGTCGGCCAGGCGCGAGGCGATGTGCGCCGGGGCGAAGCCTTTCTGTGCGCGCAGGTAGGCGGCCAACCGCGCCGCAAAGTCACCGGGGACCGAGGTAGAGACCGCGTCCATGTCGCGCAGCATTTCCCAGCGCTCGGCCAGGCGCGGAAACGCCTCTGGCTCCCAGGGATTGTCGATGTCGTCGATCAGGCCGTAGCGCAGCAGGATCGGCGCGAGGGTGGCATCGATCAGGGTGAAGGCATGCCCCGTGAGCAGCGGATCGGCCGCCAGTTCCCGTTCCAGTCGCTCCAGCCCGCGCGAGGCCGCATGACGCTCCATCTCGAAGGCCTCTTCGTCCGCCGCCGTCATCCAGCGGTACTGCGTCATGGTCTGCTCGCCCAGGTATTCGATCCAGGCGCGCGTGCGGGCCTGCTGGAGCGGCGTGTCCGGCATCAGTGAGGGCGGGGTGATCGCATCGATATATTCGTTAATCACCGCCGATTCGAACAGCACGGTGTTGTGATCAACCTTCAGGATCGGCACCTTGCCGAGCGGAGATTGTTCGCGAAACCAGTCGGGCGGGTCCGCGAGATCGATATAGGTCACTTCGAACGGCGCCTGCTTGTATTTCAGCGTGATCACGCTACGCTGAACGAAAGGACAAAGGTCAAAGCTGATCAGGTGCAGATGCGGGAGTTTCATGACGTATCGAAGCCCCATGCGGGGCCCCATCCTCTGATGGTGGAAAGGCGCGCATTGTCCATGCCCGCGATCCGGCGGGAAAGTCCAGTGTCTCCAGTGCGAGGGTTCCTTGGCCAGGGCTGAGGCGCGCGCCGCGCCCGCCGGCGGGCTGCGCATCGACAAGTGGCTGTGGGCCGCGCGCTTCTTCAAGACCCGCGCGCTGGCCACCGAGGCCGTCAGTGGTGGCAAGGTCCATGTGAATGGCGAGCGCTGCAAGCCGGCGCGCCGGGTGCACCCGGGTGATCGCCTGACGATTCATCGTGGCCAGCAGACCTGGGACATCGACGTGCGGGCGTTGAATGATCAGCGTCGGCCCGCGACCGAGGCGCGCGAGCTGTATGCCGAGACGCCCGAGAGCACGGCCCGGCGCGAGGCCGAGTCCGAGCGCCGGCGCTCGGAGCGGGCGGTGGCCGACAGCGCGCCTATTCGCCGCCCGGACAAGCGCCAGCGCCGCCAGATCCGGCGTTTCATCCGCCAGGACGGACAAGACGAATGAGTGGCCCACCACAAACCCCCTTGCTGGCCGCGGATGTGGTGATCCATCACCCCGCTCACCCTGGCCGTGTCCTGGTGATCGAGCGACGCAACCCGCCCCATGGCTGGGCCCTCCCCGGGGGCTTCGTGGATGTCGGCGAGTCGGTTGAGCTGGCCGCCGTGCGCGAGGCCCTGGAGGAAACCGGTCTGGAGGTCACGCTGGAGGCCTTGCTGGGCGTCTATTCCGATCCTGCGCGGGATCCGCGCGGGCACACCGTCAGCGCCGTATTCGTGGCGCGCGGTGCGGGCGAGGCCCATGCGGCCGATGACGCCGCGGACTGTGCCTGGCTGGACCCCGACGATCAGAGCCAGCCCCTGGTCTTTGACCATCGGCGTATCCTCGATGACTATCTGCGCTACCGCCTGACCGGCGAAACCGCGCCGCTGCGCCTGCAGTTGTCGGGGGCGGGACGAGGAGCCGGGACATGATGTTTGTCCGTCCGGTCCTTTCCCGAACCGGCTTGCTGTTACCATATTGCGCTTTCGTTCACGGAACCCGAACCGAGTGACTCAGGCCGATCCTGCAACCCCGTCCGCCGCGATCCCCGAACCGCGCGTGTATTCACGCGAGGAGCACGGCATCTCGCGTGCCGCGATCGACGATAACGCCCTGAAGGTGCTCTATCGCCTGCGTGATGCGGGCTACCGCGCCTGTCTGGTGGGCGGGGGCGTGCGCGACCTGCTGCTGGGGCGCGAGCCGAAGGACTTCGACATCGCGACCGATGCCACGCCGGACCAGGTGCGCGGGCTGTTCCGTAACTGCCGCCTGATCGGGCGCCGTTTCCGCCTGGCTCATGTCTTGTTCGGCCGCGAGGTGATCGAGGTCGCCACCTTCCGAGCGCCGCACGACGAGGACGAGGGCGGCGACGGGCAGGTGGCGCTGAGCGACGAGGGGCGCATCCTGCGCGACAACCGCTACGGCACGATCGAGCAGGACGCGGTGCGGCGGGACTTCAGCGTGAACGCGCTGTACTACGACATCGACGATTTCTCGGTGCTCGACTACACCGGCGGGGTCGAGGACCTGCGCGAGGGCGTGTTGCGCCTGATCGGAGACGATGTCGAGACGCGGCTGCGCGAGGACCCAGTGCGCATGCTGCGCGCGGTGCGTTTCTCCGCGAAGCTGGGGCTGCGCGTCGCGCCCGAGGTCGAGGCCGGGATACACGAGCTCGCGGGCCTGATGCAGACGGTGGCCCCGGCGCGGCTGTTCGACGAGGTGATCAAGCTGTTCCACAGTGGTGCGGCGGTCACCTGCCTGGATGAACTGGAGCGCTTTGGTCTGTTCGCGCCGATGTTCCCGGAGGCGGCCGAGTGCTTCGCCGATCCGGATGTGGGCGCCGAGCGGCGGCAGTTCCTGGTCGAGTCGTTGCTCAATACTGACAAGCGCATCAACGAAGAGCTTGGGGTCAACCCGGCGTTTCTTTATGCCGCGATCCTGTGGGCCCCGGTGCAGGTGGCGGCGACCCGGCGCATCGAGGACGGCGAGCAGGAGATCCCGGCCTGGCAGCAGGCGATGGCCGAGGTGCTGGATCGCCAGGTGAAGACGGTGTCGATCCCCAAGCGCTTCAGCCTGATCGTGCGTGAGATCTGGGAGCTGCAGGCGCGGCTGGAACGGGCGCGGGGTGGCCGCGCGCTGCGCCTGCTGACGCATCCGCGTTTCCGAGCGGGATACGATTTTCTCTGCCTGCGCGCCCGCGCGGGCGATGCCGACCCGGAACTGTGTCGCTGGTGGACCGAGTTCCAGGAGAAGGACGAGGGCGAGCAGAAGAAGATGGCTGGGGGCGGCGGCAAGGGTAAGGGCCGTGCCCGCCGTGGCGGGCGTCGCCGAAAACGTCGACGCACGGGCGATGGCGAAGCCGGCAGCTCGAATGACGGCGGGGATGCGGCATGACCGACGCTGGTTTGCAGGTGTTCGTGGGCATCGGCGCCAATCTTGGCGACCCCGAGGATCAGGTGCGCGAGGCCTTTCGGCGCCTGGCCGGTGACGTGCCGCAGACGCTGCTGACGGGGCAGTCGCGGCTGTACCGAAACCCGCCGATGGGCCCGCAGGACCAGCCGGACTACGTGAATGCCGTGGCCCGGCTGCACACCCGGCTCGAACCCCTGGAGCTGCTGCATGCGCTGCAAGCGATCGAGGCCGACTGTGGCCGCGAGCGCGATGGCACCCGCTGGGGGCCGCGCCTGCTCGACCTGGACATCTTGCTGTACGGGGATCAGGTGCTGGACCTGCCCGGGCTGCATGTACCCCATCCGGGCCTGGCCGAGCGCGACTTCGTGGTCCTGCCGCTGGCCGAGCTGGCACCGGGTCTGAAGATTCCGGGTGAGGGCCTGATCGAGCGGCTCGCCCGCCGCTTCGATGGCGCCTCGCTGGTCGCGCTGGAGGACCCGAACGTTGCCCGTGCTGGAGGGCAGCGGTGAGTCTGAGCAACTTCGATTTTGTTGCGGTGGAAGGACCGATCGGGGTGGGCAAGTCCAGCCTCGCGCGTCTGCTGTCGGAACACCTGCGGGCTGAGGGAATTTTTGAAGCACCGGACGAGAACCCGTTCCTCGAGCGCTTCTACCAGGAGCCGGACAAACACGCCCTGGCCACGCAGCTGCATTTTCTGGTGCAGCGTGTGCGGCAGCTGACGCCGGTCAGCCAGAAGGGCCTGTTCGAGCAGCGCCACGTGGCCGACTACGTGATGGACAAGGACCCGCTGTTCGCCGAGCTCAACCTGCACCCTGACGAGCTGGAGATCTACCGCGAGATGTTTCGGCATCTGCGCGCGGGTCTGCCACGACCTGATCTGGTGATCTACCTGCAGGCGCCCGTGGAAGTGCTGCTGGACCGCATTCGCCAGCGTGCGCGACCGTACGAACGTCACATCGAGGCGCATTACCTGGAACGCCTGAACGCCGCCTATGCGGAATTCTTCTATCATTTCGAAGGGGCGGCACTGGTGATCGTGAACGCCACCGAGATCGACTGGGTGAACAATCCGGCCGATTTCGAACAGCTGGTGCAGTTCCTGGAGCCGATCCAGGGTGGCCGACACTATTTCAATCCGCTGCCGATCACGCTCTGACGTGCGGCAGACCGATCCCGCCCGGGAGGCAGACTGATGCGGCCGATCACGGTCAATACGCTGGCCAGGCGCAAGCAGGCCGGCGAACCGATTACCTGTCTGACGGCGTATGATGCGTCCTTTGCCGCGCTACTGGATCGCTGTGGCGTGGACGTCATCCTGGTCGGGGATTCGCTCGGCATGGTGGTGCAGGGGCACCCGACCACGCTGCCGGTGACAATTGACGACATGTGTTATCACGTCGCAAATGTTGCTCGTGTGACCCATAACGCAATGATTATGGCGGACTTGCCGTTTCTTGGCGACGCCGATGCACCGACCGCGTTGCAGCAGTCCGGGGCCTTGCTGCGTGCCGGTGCGCACATGGTCAAGGTCGAGTGCGGTCTGGCCGAGCTGCCGATCGTCGAGCGCCTGGTGGCCGCCGGGATTCCCGTTTGTGCCCATCTGGGCCTGACGCCGCAGGCGGTGCATCGCATGGGTGGCTATCGTGTACAGGGTCGTGACCCGCACGCCGCCGCCGAGATGGAATCGCTGGCCGCACGCCTGGAAGCGGCGGGTGCCCAGGGCCTGCTCCTGGAAAGCGTACCGGAGGAGCTGGCGAACGCGATCGTGCGCGCGACCGATATCCCGGTGATCGGGATCGGCGCCAGCCCGCGCTGCGATGGCCAGGTCCTGGTGATCCAGGACGTGATTGGTCTGACGCCCGAGCCGCCGCGTTTCGCCCGCGACTTTCTGGGCGACGGTGGCTCGCTGGAGGGCGCAGTTCGCGCCTATTGCGAGGCGGTGCGTGCGCGCACGTTCCCTGAATCCGGCGTGCACACGTACCGTTAGTTCTTTCTTTTTTCCGTCCATGAGGACCCCGGCCCAAGAGACCCCTGGCCCATGAGAATCCTGCGTGACCGGCCCCAGTTGGTGGCCATGCATCGAGAATGGGCCCGCAAGGGCCGCGGAACCATTGCCCTGATCCCCACGATGGGGCACCTGCACGAGGGGCATATGACGCTGATCCGGCATGCCCGGGCGCGTTCGCAGCGCGTGGTGGTTTCGATTTTCGTGAATCCGATGCAGTTCGACCGCCCCGAGGACCTGGAGCGCTATCCGCGCACCCTGGAGGAGGACTCGCGCCTGCTGACCGAGGCGGGTGTGGACGCGGTGTTCTGCCCGTCGGAGGAGGATATGTACCCGGACGACGGCATGCCTCCAGTGCGGGTGGTCGTCCCGGGACTGTCGGAGATGCTGGAGGGGGCTTTTCGCCCGGGGCACTTCGATGGCGTGGCCACGGTGGTGACCAAGCTGTTCAATCTCGTGCGGCCGGATATCGCGCTGTTCGGCGAGAAGGACTACCAGCAGTTCAAGCTGGTCGAGCGCATGGTGCAGGGGCTGGATATCCCGGTACGGGTCGAGGCCATCCCGACGGTACGCGAGAAGGATGGCCTGGCCTGCAGCTCGCGCAACGACCAGTTGCCCGAAGAGGCGCGGGTGATCGCGCCGGAGCTCAAGCGCGTGCTGGACGAAGTGGCCACGGTCTGCCGGGGCGCGACCGTATTCGATGCCGAGCGCATCCCCGAGGTCGAGGGGCGTGCCTGCGATCGTCTCCGCGAGGCCGGCTTCGACCCCGAATACCTGTCCATCCGCCGCGCGCAGGACCTGGCCGAGCCGGAGCATGGCGTGGCGCTGGCCGATCAGGACCTGGTCGTGCTGGCCGCCGCGTGGCTGGCGGAAGTCCGTCTGATCGACAACGTCCGCACCCGCCCGACGAACTGATCCGTGCCCGATTCGGGGTGGGGCATTTGCCGCGCCTGGCACAATCGCGGATAATTTCGCGCCCCCAGAGGTTATCGCCGGGAAAATCGCCGATGCACGTCACCATGCTCAAGGGCAAGCTGCACAAGGCCCAGGTCACTCATTGTGAGCTGGAGTACGAGGGCTCGTGCGCCATCGATACGCGGCTGCTGGAAGCCGCCGGCATCCTGCCGTTCGAGCAGATCCAGATCTACAACGTGGACAACGGCGAGCGCTTCACCACCTACGCGATCGAGGGCGAGCCGGGCTCCGGCATCATCTCGGTCAATGGCGCGGCCGCGCACAAGGCGGCGGTGGGGCACCGCGTGATCATCTGCGCCTACGCGCAGATGGAAGCGGCCGAGGCCCGGGAATTCACCCCGAACCTCGTGTATCTCGACGCCCGCAACGCGATCGTGCGCACTGGCCACGGCATCCCGGTGCAGGCCGCCTGAGAAACCACCCCTCGCGTTCGCCCCCGCAGTTGTAGGGCAACGGCCTCACCGCTATCCTCCACACCCATGAATCTCCACGAATTTCAGGCCAAGGCGCGCTTTCGCGACGCCGGCATCCCCGTTCCCGACGGACAGGTGATCACCCACGCTGACGAGCTTCCCGAGGCCTGGCAGGCACTGGGCGGCGAGCGAGTGCTGGTCAAGGCCCAGGTGCATTCCGGCGGGCGCGGCAAGGCCGGTGGCGTGGTGATGGCGGATTCCGCCGAGGCTGCGCGCGAGGCGGCGGAGAAGCTGCTGGGCTCGCGTCTGGTCACCGGGCAGAGCGGCCCCGAGGGCCTGCCGGTGGATCAGCTCCTGCTGGAGCCAGCCGCCGACATCGCCCGCGAGTTCTATTTCGCCCTGCTGGTGGACCGGGCCCGCGAGCGCCTGGCGCTGGTGGTCTCCGCCGAGGGCGGCATGGACATCGAAACCCTGGCCGCCGAACGGCCCGAGGCGGTGATCACCCTGCCGATCCACCCGGCCACGGGCGTGATGCCGTTTCACGGGCGGCGGGTTGCCTTTGCCCTCGGGCTGTCGGGCGAGCCGGCCAAGGCGATGGCCCAACTGGTGACCAATGCCCATGCCCTGTTCCAGCAGGTGGATGCGCAGCTGCTGGAGATCAACCCGCTGGTGCTGACCGCTGACGACCAGCTGCTGGCCATCGACGCCAAGCTGACCGTGGACGACTCCGCCGCCTACCGCCAGAAGGCACTGATGGCCGAACGTGACGCGCGCCAGCGCGACCCGGCCGAGGAACAGGCGCACGAGCACGACCTCAACTACATCCGCCTGGACGGCTCCATCGGCTGCATGGTGAACGGCGCGGGCCTGGCCATGGCCACGATGGACCTGATCAAGCACCACGGCGGCGAGCCGGCCAACTTCCTGGATGTCGGCGGCGGCACGACGGTGGAGCGGGTCACGGCCGCGTTCAAGCTGATCCTGTCGGACCCTTCGGTGAAGGCGGTGCTGGTGAATATCTTTGGCGGCATCGTGCGCTGCGACCTGATCGCCGAGGGCATCATCGCTGCAATCCGCGAGGTGCAGGTCCAGGTGCCGGTGGTGGTGCGGCTGGAAGGCACGAATGCCGAGCAGGGCCGCGAGGCCCTGGCCAGCTCCGGCCTGGACGTGATCCCGGCCGCGGACCTCGACCGCGCGGCGCGCACCGTGGTGGAGGCCGTGGCATGAGCATCCTCGTCGACCGCGATACGAAGGTGATCTGCCAGGGCTTTACCGGCAAGCAGGGCAGCTTCCACTCCGAGCAGGCGATCGCCTACGGCACCCGTCTGGTCGGGGGCGTGACGCCCGGCAAGGGCGGACAGACGCATCTGGACCGTCCGGTGTTCGATACCGTCGCCGATGCGGTGGCGCAGACGGGTGCGACCGTCAGCATGATCTATGTCCCGGCCCCGTTCGCGGCCGATGCGATCTGCGAGGCGGCGGATGCCGGCATCGAGCTGGCCGTGTGCATCACCGAGGGCATCCCGGTGCAGGACATGATCCGCGTGAAGCAGGTGCTGGCCGGCAGCCCGACCCGCCTGATCGGCCCGAACTGCCCCGGCATCATCACCCCGGATGCCTGCAAGGTCGGCATCATGCCCGGCTATATCCACCAGCGCGGGCGCATCGGCATCATCTCGCGCTCCGGCACCCTGACCTACGAGGCCGTCAAGCAGACCTCGGATCGGGGCCTGGGCCAGAGTACCTGTATCGGTATCGGTGGCGACCCGATCCAGGGGCTTGACTTCGTCGACTGCCTGCGCCTGTTCCGCGACGACCCGGAGACCGACGGCGTGCTGCTGGTCGGCGAGATCGGCGGCGATGCCGAGGAACGCGCCGCGCGCTATATCGAGAACGAGTTCGACAAGCCGGTGGCGGCCTACATCGCGGGCGCCACCGCGCCGCCCGGACGTCGCATGGGCCATGCCGGGGCGATCATCGCCGGCGGCCAGGGCACGGCCGAACAGAAGATGGCGGCCCTGCGTGCGGCCGGGGCGAGCGTGGCCGAGAGCCCGGCCGAACTCGGCCAGGCCATGCAGTCCGCGCTCGATCGCGCCTGATACGCCGCGATGGCGTCCACCGATGACCTGCCGCTGGCCCTGGCCCAGATCAACCCGATCGTGGGCGGGCTGGATACGAACCGCCACCTGATCGAGGACGCGATCGAACAGGCCCGCGCCGCCGGTGCGCGCGCGGTGGTCTTCCCCGAACTCGCCCTGACCGGCTACCCCCCGGAGGACCTGCTGCTGCGCCCGGCCTTCCTGCGCGCGGTGGAGCAGTCCCTGGCCGCGATTACACGCTCGGTAGCGGGCATCGACGTGATCCTCGGCGCGCCGGTTACCACCGAGAAGGGTCTGGTGAACGCCGCGCTGTGGCTGCGCGACGGTCGCGAGATCGCGCGCTATGCCAAGCAGGTCCTGCCCAACTATTCGGTATTCGACGAACAGCGCTATTTCGTCGCGGGCGATCAGGCCTGCGTGGTTGAGCTGGCGGGCTGGCGGATCGGCCTGACCGTCTGCGAGGACATCTGGCAGGCGGCGCCAGCCGCTGCCGCACAGGCGGCCGGCGCCGAACTGATCCTGAACCTGAATGCCTCGCCCTATCATCGCGGCAAGGCCGAGGAGCGCCTGCAGGTGGTGGGCGCGCGGGTCGCCGAGACCGGCTGCCCGGTGGTCTACGTGAACCAGGTGGGCGGTCAGGACGAGCTGGTGTTCGACGGCCGCTCCTTCGTGCACGACGCCGCGCATGGCGCGCGCGCGGTGCTGCCGGCCTGGGCGACCGGGTATGCCCTGGTGCAGGGCCGGCGCGGACCGTCCGGGATCGAACTGCAGCCCCGTCCCGAGACCATGCACCTGTCCGCCTGCGGCATCCGCCCGACGCTGACCGACCCCGGCCCGGAGCCGGACGAGGCGGATGCCCGCGACCTCTACCAGGCCCTGATGATCGGCATCCGCGACTATGTCGCCAAGAATGGGTTTCCCGGCGTGCTGCTGGGCCTGTCCGGCGGCATCGACTCGGGGCTGACGGCCGCACTGGCGGTGGACGCCCTGGGTCCGGCCGCCGTGACGGCGGTGATGATGCCGTATCGCTACACCGCGTCGATGAGTATCGAGGATGCCGAGGCACAGGCCCGGCTGCTGGGTATCGAGTACCACGAGATCGCGATTGAGCCGATGGTGCAGGACTTCCTCGAGGGCCTGTCACCGGCGTTCGACGCGATGCCCGCCCATGCGGGGGATGTGACCGAGGAGAACCTGCAGTCGCGCGCCCGCGGGGTGCTGCTGATGGCACTGTCGAACCGCAGCGGCAAGCTGCTGCTGGCGACCGGCAACAAGTCGGAGATGGCCGTCGGCTATTCCACGCTGTATGGCGACATGAACGGCGGTTTTGCCCCGCTCAAGGATGTCTCCAAGCAGTGGGTGTACCGCCTGGCGCGCTGGCGCAATACGCGTGGCGCGGCGATCCCCGAGCGGGTGATCGAGCGTCCGCCCAGCGCCGAACTGGCGCCCGACCAGAAGGATGCCGATTCGCTGCCCCCCTACGAGGTGCTGGATGCGGTGCTGGAGGCCTTCGTCGAACAGGAGCGCTCGGTGGAGGAGATCGTGGCCGATGGCTTTGATCGGGCCACCGTGGAGCGCATCGCGCGGCTGGTTTTCCTGGCCGAGTACAAGCGCCGCCAGGCCCCGCCCGGCGTACGCGTCAGCCGACGGGCCTTCGGCCGCGACCGGCGCTACCCGATCACCTCGGGTTATCGTCCGGATTGAGCGACACTCGACGCCGGACCCGAGCACCGTCATTGCGAGGAGGCGAAGCCGACGCGGCAACCTCTGTCCGGAGCCACCGATATTCGCCTTGGCCTATGCCGGGGGCATCCACGGAGATCGCCACGGCGCTGCGCGCCTCGCGATGACGGTTCTTCGGGATCCTGTCATTGCGAGGAGGCGAAGCCGACGTGGCAATCTCCTGAAGCTCGCAGAGCGCCGGGATCCGGTGGTTCCGGACGGAGGTGATTCGCTGCGCTCGCTCTGCGGGCCGGCCTGCGGCCGTTCAACGCGCTTCGCGCTTTTGTGCCGCGGCCCCTGCGGGGCCTCGCAAGGACGGGGGACTGGGACCGCTCAGGGGCAGATCCAGCACGGGGTCGGGGGTTTGATACACTTCCGGGGGTGAGATCAGCGCCCGCGCGGCGGGCACAACCAAAGGGATTCGCATGAAGAAGATCGAGGCGATCATCAAGCCGTTCAAGCTGGAGGATGTCCGCGAGGCCCTGACCGAGATGGGCATTGCCGGCATGACCGCGACCGAGGTCCAGGGCTTTGGCCGGCAGAAGGGCCATACCGAGCTCTACCGGGGTGCGGAATACGTGGTCGACTTCCTGCCCAAGGTAAAGCTGGAGCTGGTGGTGGATGACGACCGCGTGGACGCCTGTATCGATGCGATCGTGAAGGCCTCGCGCACTGGCAAGATCGGGGACGGCAAGATCTTTGTCTCCGACATGGCCCGCGTGGTGCGTATCCGTACCGGCGAAGAGGGTAGCGAGGCGCTGTAACCCTCGGCCTCGGGCTTTGTCCCGTCATTGCGAGGAGCGCAGCGACGAGACAATCGGCCGGCTCCGGTAATCCCCGGATTCAGGCCTGCGGGTTCAGGAAACCGATTGCCGCGTCGCCTTCGGCTCCTCGCAATGACGGTTTGATTGCGAAGCCGGGGGAGTGCGGATGCTCCCCGGTCAGTTCGTGAAGAACGGCAAGCGGTCGAACACGCGCCACAGGCCGCCGCGCTGCTCGCGGGTCTCGATCGGTTCGCCCGCGCGCACGGCTACGGCGGCGTCAGGATAGTTCAGTTCCAGGACCATCATCGTCGCGTCGGCGTAGTCCTCGAGCCCCAGTTCGGTATAGGCACGCCACAGCACGCCCAGGGCCTGTGGCTGGACCTCGGCACCGGGGTAGGTGGCCAGCAGGTGACGCGCGCGCTCGGCGCCCGCGACCCAGGCGGTGCGCTCCATATAGAACTCGGCCACGCGCAGTTCGTAGGCCGCCAGCGCATTGCGGATATAGACCATCCGCAGGTAGGAATCCTGCGCGTAGCGGCTGTCGGGGAACTCGCGGATCAGACGGTCGAAATCCTGAAAGGCCTGCTCGAAGGGCTCCGGGTCCATCTCCGCCGGATCCCGCGGGAACAGGTTGGCGAGGAAGCCCTGCTGGCGGTTGAAGTTGATCAGCCCGCGCAGGTAGTACGCATAATCCAGGTTCGGGTGGCGCGGATTGAGCTGGATGAAGCGGTCCACCGCGGCGATGGCGGCCTCCGGCTCGCGCGCCTTGTAGTAGGCGTACGGGATCTCGATCTGCGCCTGCTGGGCGTAGCGGCCGAACGGGTAGCGCGCCTCGAGGATTTCGTAGTATTCGACGGCCTGATCGTAGTTCCCCTCGTTCAGGGCGTTCTTCGCCTCGCCGTAGAGCTGACTGGCGGACCAGCCCAGCGTCGGGTCCTCGCGTCCGGCGCAGCCGGCAATCACAAGTGCCAGGAGCAGGACGGCGAGCAGGCGCAGCAGGTTTGGAGCAGAAATCACGATGGGGCCTCGCAGATGAAGCGGTGTCCGCGGATTCTACAACATCATGCCGTGCCTGGCCGTTCGCGGGTGCGGGAAAATCGAGACGAGTATCGCCAATGAACGAACCGCGATCTGCGGAACTCCCCGAGGAAGAGGCCGGCCAGCGGCTGGATGCCGCGCTGGCTAGGCTGTTCCCGGAGTATTCGCGCAGCCAGCTGACCCAGTGGCTGAAGGAAGGGGCCTTGACCGTGAACGGTGGCCAGCCGAAACCGCGCACGCCGGTGCAGGGCGGCGAGCATGTCGTGCTGGAGCCCCCGGAGGCCCCGGTCCTGGAGGCCGAGCCCGAGCCCATTGCGCTGGATATCGTCCATGAGGACCCCGCCGTACTGGTAATCAACAAGCCGGCCGGGCTGGTTGTGCACCCGGCGGCGGGGCATCGTGCCGGCACCCTGGTGAATGCCTTGCTGCACCATGACCCGAACCTCTCGCAGCTGCCGCGCGCCGGGGTGGTGCACCGGCTGGACAAGGACACCACCGGGCTGATGGTGGTTGCGCGTACGCCGCAGGCGCAGACCGCGCTGGTGCGCCAGTTGCAGGAGCGTACGGTCCACCGCGAGTACCGGGCACTGGTGCAGGGTCGCGTGATCAGCGGTGCCACCATCGAAGAGCCAATCGGCCGTCATCCGGTGGATCGCAAGCGCCAGGCGGTCACGGGCGGTGGCAAGCCGGCGGTGACCCACTATCGGGTAGCGGAGCGTTTCCCGGCTCATACCCTGCTGAATGTGCGACTTGAGACCGGGCGTACCCACCAGATCCGCGTGCACATGGCGCATATCCGGCACCCGATCGTGGGCGATCCCGCCTATGGAGGGCGCCCGCGCCCGGTGCGTGGCATGGGCGAGGCGGCGAAGGGGGCGCTCGCGGCCTTTCGCCGTCAGGCCCTGCATGCGGCGCGGCTGGAATTCGAGCATCCTGACAGTGGCGAAGTGCTCGCCTTCGAGGCACCCGTGCCCGAGGATTTCGAGGCGCTGCTCGTCGCCCTGCGTACCGACCGGGAGGCCGAGAATGACCGCTGAACTGATCCCCACGCTCGCACCGGACTTCGGCGACCTCCCGTCGGGCGTCTGGGCGGTACAGAGCACGCGGGAGGGGGGCGTGAGCACGGGCCCCTGGTACTCGCTGAATCTCGCCCTGCATACCGGCGATGACCCCGAACATGTCGCCGAGAACCGCTACCGCCTGGAACACAGCCTGGGGATCGCGGAGCCCGTCGCCTGGCCGCGGCAGGTCCACGGCACGCGCGTCATCCGGGCCGAGGACCTGCTGGAGGCGTGGGAGCAGGGCGAGGTGATCGAGGCCGATGCGGTATTCACCGACGCGCCCGGTGTGGTCTGTGCGGTGCAGACGGCGGACTGCCTGCCCGTCGTGCTGGCGACCGACGATGGCGAGGCGGTGGCCGTGGCCCATGCCGGCTGGCGCGGGCTGGCCGACGGGGTGCTCGAGGCGGCCGTCGAGGCCCTGCGCATTACTCGCCCCGAGGCGGAGATCCGCGCCTGGATGGGGGCGGCGATCGGCCCGGGGGCCTTCGAGGTCGGGCCGGAGGTGCGTGATACCTTCCTCGATCACGATGTCGAGGCCGCGCCCGCCTTCCGTCCCGGCCCGAACGGGCATTTCCACGCGGACATCTACGCGCTGGCCCGGCACCGGCTGGAGCGCGTCGATGTCGTGCAGGTGGCAGGCGGCGGGCGCTGCACCTATTCGGAGGTCGGGCGGTTCTACTCCTACCGCCGGGACGGCGAGACCGGGCGCATGGGCACGCTGGCCTGGATTGGACATCTGGACGAGGAATGACGGCGCGCCACGTGTTCTAAATTCGGTGGCTATCCTTGAAGCGACGGGCATTGCCCCCATGGTTCGTGTCAGTTCACCAAGATTTGACCGAGGGGTTTCCCAATGCGAATGGATCGCCTGACCACCAAATTCCAGTCCGCGATCGCCGATGCGCAGTCACTTGCCGTTGGCCGCGACCACCAGTTCATCGAACCGTCCCACCTGCTGCTGGCCTTGCTGGACCAGGATGGCGGTACCGTGCGCCATGTACTCGACCGCGCGGGCGTCAACGTGCGCCAGCTGCGCTCGGCGCTGGGCGAGGCGCTGGACCGCATGCCCCGCGTCGAGGGTGCGGCCGGCGAGGTCCATGTCTCCAATGACCTGGGCCGGCTGCTGAATGTCTGCGACAAGCTGGCCCAGCAGAACAAGGACCAGTACATCTCCAGCGAGCTGTTCCTGCTCGCCGCCGTCGACGAGAAGGGCGGCGTGGGCGAGATGCTGCGCCATGCCGGCGCCAACAAGGACGCACTGGACAAGGCCATTCATGACATTCGCGGTGGCAGCCAGGTGGACAACCCGGATGCCGAGGAGAGCCGTCAGGCGCTGGAGAAATACACCACCGATCTGACCGAGCGTGCCGAGCAGGGCAAGCTGGATCCGGTCATCGGGCGTGACGAGGAAATCCGCCGCTCGATCCAGGTGCTGCAGCGCCGCACCAAGAACAACCCGGTGCTGATCGGCGAGCCGGGGGTTGGCAAGACCGCGATCGTCGAGGGCCTGGCGCAGCGCATTATCAACGGCGAGGTGCCCGAGGGGCTCAAGGACAAGCGCGTACTGGCGCTGGACCTGGGTGCGCTGCTGGCCGGGGCCAAGTACCGAGGTGACTTCGAGGAACGGCTGAAGTCCGTGCTCAAGGAGCTGTCGCAGGAAGAGGGTCGCGTGATCCTGTTCATCGACGAGATCCATACCCTGGTGGGCGCCGGCAAGGCCGAGGGCGCGATGGACGCAGGCAACATGCTCAAGCCGGCGCTGGCGCGTGGTGAGCTGCACTGCATCGGCGCGACCACGCTGGATGAATACCGCCAGAACATCGAAAAGGACGCCGCGCTGGAGCGCCGCTTCCAGAAGGTGCTGGTCGACGAACCCAGCCAGGAAGACACCATCGCCATCCTGCGCGGACTGAAAGAGCGCTACGAGGTCCACCACGGAATCGAGATCACCGACCCGGCGATCGTCGCCGCCGCGCAGCTCTCGCAGCGCTACATCACCGACCGCCAGTTGCCGGACAAGGCGATCGACCTGATCGACGAGGCGGCCAGTCGCATCAAGATGGAGATCGACTCCAAGCCGGAGTCCATGGATCGCCTGGAGCGCCGTCTGATCCAGTTGAAGATCGAGCGCGAGGCGCTGAAGAAGGAATCCGACGACGCCTCGAAGAAGCGCCTCGACACCCTGGAGGGCGAGATCGAGCGCCTGGAGCGCGAGTACTCCGATCTGGAAGAGGTGTGGAAATCCGAGAAGGCCTCGGTCTCCGGTGCCGCGCAACTGAAGGAAGAGCTCGAGCGTGCCCGCATGGAGCTGGAGACGGCCCGCCGCGCCGGGGATCTCTCGCGCATGTCGGAGCTGCAGTACGGGCGGATCCCGGACCTGGAGAAGTCCCTGGCCATGGCCCACGAGATGGAAAGTCAGGAGACCAAACTGCTGCGCACCAAGGTGACCGACGAAGAGGTCGCCGAGGTCGTATCACGCTGGACCGGCATTCCGGTCTCCAAGATGCTGGAGGGGGAAAAGGACAAGCTGCTGCGCATGGAGGAGGCGATCGGCGCCCGCGTGGTCGGTCAGTCCGAGGCGGTCAATGCCGTGGCCAATGCCATCCGTCGCTCGCGGGCGGGCCTGTCCGACCCGAATCGCCCGAACGGCTCGTTCCTGTTCCTCGGCCCGACCGGCGTGGGCAAGACCGAGCTGACCAAGGCGCTGGCCAGCTTCCTGTTCGACACGGAAGAAGCGATGGTGCGCATCGACATGTCCGAGTTCATGGAGAAGCACTCCGTGGCGCGGCTGATCGGGGCGCCCCCGGGCTATGTCGGCTACGAGGAGGGCGGCTACCTGACCGAGGCCGTGCGCCGCAAGCCGTACTCCGTGATCCTGCTCGACGAGGTCGAGAAGGCGCACCCGGATGTCTTCAACGTGCTGCTGCAGGTGCTGGATGACGGCCGCCTGACGGACGGGCACGGGCGCACCGTGGACTTTCGCAACACGGTGATCGTGATGACCTCCAACCTGGGCTCGCAGCAGATCCAGGAGATGGCCGGCGAGGAGAACTACGCGGCGATGAAGGGCGCGGTGATGGAGATCGTCGGGCAGCACTTCCGCCCCGAGTTCATTAACCGTGTGGACGACGTGGTGGTGTTCCATCCGCTGGAGCGCGAGCAGATCCGCGCGATCGCCGACATCCAGTTGCAGTACCTGCGCAAGCGTCTGGAAGAGCGCGACCTGGGGCTGACCATCACCGACGCCGCGCTGGACCACCTGGGGGCCGCGGGCTTCGATCCGGTCTACGGGGCGCGTCCGCTCAAGCGGGCGATCCAGACCCAGCTGGAAAACCCGCTGGCGCAGTCGCTGCTGGCAGGCGAGTTCGGCCCTGGCGACACCATCGAGGTGGACATGGCCGGCGAGCATCTGGCCTTCACCCGCGCCGCAGCGGCCGCCTGATTCGGCCCGCTTTCTTCCGCAACCGACAAGGCCCGCCCCGCGCGGGCCTTTTTTGTTTGGGGCGCGCAGGGGCGGGTACCACAGCGGCGGTTAACAGCAGGCGATCTGGCGTGTGCGCCGCTATCCTGAGAGGGACAGGTGGGCGGCGAGATGCACGAGCCGCTTATTGGACTAATCCGGGCGGGCAGGAAGGCGGACATGGACGGAGCAAGGATTGCCGCACTGGTGCTGGTGGCGTGGTGGCTGACGGGCTGCGGGCTGTGGGATGCGCGCGGACAGATGCAGATGATGGGCCAGGCCTGCACGATTGCCGGAACCGTGGTGGCGGATGACGAGGTCCCGGGACCTTATGTGGTCGCGGTATTCCGCGCGCCGATGGAGGAGGGTGCTGTGCCGGAACCGGTGGACCACATGGTGAGCGCTGGAGGTGGCGAGTGGTTCTTTGGCCTGGCGCCGGGGCGTTACCAGGTCCTGGCCTTTGCCGACCCCGAGCGTGACGGGCGCCACGAGGCGGGTGCCCCGGTGTACCTGGCAAACGAGGGTGGCGTGCTGGAATGCCCTGCGGGTACGCGTTTTGGCGATATGGAGATCCGGATCGGGGGCGAAGGGGTCGCGGCACATGCGATCGCGTTGTCGCCCGCGCGCGAGCGGGGTCCGGAGGGCGGCCCCTTCAGCGTCGGTGGGGTCACGGCGTTCGGGGAAGTGACTACGCTGGATGACCCGCGTTTCGACGACGATGTCGCGCGCGGGAGCCAGTGGCGGCCGCTGGATTTCATGCTGGCCGGCTATGCCGGGGTCTATTTTCTCGAACCCTACGATCCCGACCGCATCCCGGTTTTGTTTGTACACGGTATGAACGGCTCGCCGCGCGGGTTCGCCGAACTCATCCACCAGCTCGATCGCGACCGTTACCAACCCTGGTTGTACTACTACCCGTCCGGGTTGCCCCTGCAGTCCATCGCGGCCCACCTGGCGCAGACCCTGGAAGAGCTGGAGCTGCGCTATGACGTGGAGTCCCTGCCGGTCGTGGCGCACAGCATGGGGGGGCTGGTGGCGAAGGGCTTTCTGCATGAGCGCGAGCGGCGGGCGGCGCCGGCCCGGATCCCACGCATGATTGCGTTGTCCACGCCCTGGCACGGGCATGCCGCCGCGCAGTCGGGGGTCGATCGTTCGCCGGTGGTGATCCCGGTCTGGCGTGACATGGCACCCGGCAGCGAGTATCAGCGCCGGCTGTTCGAATCGGAACTGTCGGGGGAGACGGAGCTGCACCTGCTATTCAGCTTTCGCCGTCCGGATAGCGGAGGACGCGCAGGGACGGATGGCGTGCTCACGCTGTCGACCATGCTGTACCCCCCGATACAGGGAATGGCGAGCAGCATCTACGGCGTGAACACCACGCATGCGGGGATTCTGACAGACCCGCTGGCGCTGAAGCGGGTACAAATGCTGCTCGAACCAGAGCCCTGAGTGGGCCTTGAGGGCCAGAACGTGCGCGACGCATGCAGCGGTTTTGGCGTAGGCTGAAAGCCGTGCCGCGAATCGCCGCGGCACGGCTTTTCGGGAGGTCGTAATGCAGCTGTTCGAGTGTGAAGGCTGCGGTAGTGTCATTTATTTCGACAATACCTACTGCAATGGTTGTGGACGGCGGCTGGGCTTCCTGCCCGATCGCCTGGAGCTGTCGGCGCTGGAGATGGCCGGGGATGCGCTTTTCTCCTCCGGGGAGCCGATCCCGGGCGGGCTGTGGCGTGTCGCGGGCGAACCCGATGGGCCGCTTTATCGCCAGTGCCGCCACTACGCGGTGGACGCGGTCTGTAACTGGATGGTGCGCCACGATGACCCGGAGGGCTATTGCCGCGCGTGCCGGCTGAACCGCACCATCCCCGATCTGAGCGTGCCGGGCAATGCGCGCCTGTGGGAACGGATGGAGACGGAAAAGCGGCGCCTGGTCTACAGCCTGTTGCGCCTAGGGTTACCCGTTGTGTCCAAGCAGACGGACTCCGCCGGCGTGGCGTTCGATTTTCTGGCCGACCCGAACCCTGATTTCCACGAGGGCGGCGGCGTGGTAACCGGGCATGCGAACGGCGTGATTACACTCAACATCGCGGAGGCGGACCCGTCCGTGCGCGAGAGCATGCGCGAGGCCATGGCCGAGCCCTACCGCACCATCCTCGGACACTTTCGTCATGAATCGGCGCATTACTACTGGGACCGTCTGATCCGGGGGACGCGCTGGCACGAGTACTTCCGTGGCCGCTTCGGCGATGAACGCATCGACTACGACGAGGCGTTGCGCCGCCATTACGAGGATGGGCCGCCCAGCGACTGGCAGAACCATTTCGTGTCCGCCTATGCAAGCTCCCATCCCTGGGAGGACTGGGCCGAGACCTGGGCGCATTACCTGCATATCGTCGACGCCCTCGATACGGCGGCGGCCTATGGCATGGATGTCGCGCCCAGTGTTGGAGAGGCGGCGAGGCTTGGGCCGCAGGGCGGGCAATCGCATTTCGATGCCTACGCCACCGACGATCCGGATGCCCTGGTCGCGCACTGGCTGCCGCTGGCCGCAGCCCTGAACAGCCTGAACCGCAGTATGGGGCATGCCCATGTCTATCCATTCGTCTTGACACCGGAGGCGATCTCGAAGCTGGGCTTCGTGCATCGGGTCATCCAGGATTTTCGTACCGGTAACCGTTCCGCAGGCGAGCGGGAACTGCTGCACACGCATCGCGTCTGAGGGCCGGACACTTCAGGGAGGAAGCGGATGTACAACGTCGCGACCCGAGGACCGTTCAAGGGACTGAACCCGCGCGTAGCCCCGATCGCGCTGCTGCTGGTGGTGCTGATCGCGCTGTTTGCGATCTACCGCACGGATGAACTCGAGCGGGTGGTCTCGGACGCCCGCACCTTTCTGACGCCTTTCCTCGAGTGGTACTACGTGGTCGCGATGGCCGTGTTCCTGGCCATCGTGATCTGGCTGGGGGTCGGCCGTTACAAGGACGTCCGTCTCGGGCGGGATGACGAGGTGCCGGAGTTCACCACTGTCTCGTGGCTGGCCATGCTGTTTGCCGCTGGCATGGGAGTGGGCCTCCTGTTCTGGGCGGTGGCCGAGCCGCTCAGTCACTACGGGGGCAACCCGTTCCTGCTGGACAACGGCGAGACGGCCGAGGCCGCCGACATGTCCATGGTGCTGACCTATTTTCACTGGGGTCTGAATGCCTGGGCGGTGTTCGCGCTGCTGGCGCTGATCCTGGCCTATTTCGGCTTTCGCAGGGGGCAGCCGCTGGCGCTGCGCTCCGCGCTGCATCCGCTGATCGGGAAATACAGCCACGGCTGGCCCGGCGACATCGTCGACCTGCTGGCCATCCTCGCCACGGTGTTCGGGATCGCGACCACCCTGGGGCTGGGTATTCAGCAGCTGGATACCGGGTTGGTGCATACCCTGGGGATTTCCGGTGGCGAGAACGGGCAGCTGTTCCTGGCAGCCCTGCTCACTGTCATTGCGATCGTTTCGGTCATTACCGGCGTCCAGGTCGGCGTACAGCGGATTTCCCAGGCCAATATGTGGCTGAGCGTGGCGCTGATGGGCCTGCTGCTGATCTGGGGGCCGACCCAGTATCTGCTGGCACTGTTCGTGCAGTCCTCCGGCAGTTACCTGCAGAACCTGCTGGGGCTCTCGCTGTACACCCACGCCCACCAGACGGATCCCTGGCATTCCGACTGGACGGTGTTCTACTGGGGTTGGTGGCTGGCCTGGGCGCCGTTTGTCGGGCTGTTCATTGCGCGCATCTCGCGCGGGCGCACGCTGCGCGAATTTGTCCTGGGCGTGCTGCTGGTGCCTACGGTCATCACCTTTTTCTGGCTCGCGATGCTGGGCGGTACCGCGCTGCATGCCGAGGTCGAGGGGATCGCGGATATTGCCGACAAGGTCTCCGAAGACCTGACCATGGCCACCTTCGCGACCATGGATACGCTGGAGCCCTGGCTGGTGGCCAAGGTCGGGGGCGGGCTGATCACGATCCTGATTGCGACCTACCTGCTGACCTCCGCCAACGCCGGGATCGTCGTGATCAATACCCTGCTGGCCCACGGTTCCACCGTCCACCGCAAGCGGCATCTGACGATCTGGGGTGCGTTGATCGGCCTGATCACTGCGGTGTTGCTGCTGGCGGGCGGCCTGGAGGTCCTGCAAAGCGCAGTGATCCTGGCGGCCCTGCCATTTTCGCTGGTGATCCTGATGATGATCGTGGGGCTGATCCGGGGGCTGGAGCAGGAGCGCTGGGCACCGCGCCCGGGCGAGCGGTCGATCCTGCCCAGCGAGCCCTGGCAGGTGCCGGCGGATCGCGTTAGCGAGGATTATGACACCGAGGATGATGCCCCAGAATCCGGTCCGGACGACGATAATCCGGAAGATCGGGAGCCACCGCCGCGGCCGTGGTGAGGGTCGGGCGATTCGCCGATCGTGGTGGAAAGTCCCGCCGGCTTTGCGTTCACTTTTGGACGCGGCGACCTTGCCTTAGCCTGTTCACACATTCGATAACCGAGAGAGCACCATGAGCGACGATACCCTGCAGCTGTCCGGCGACCTGATCCAGAAGATCCAGGACGTTCTGGTCGAGACCGATCCCAAGGCCCAGCAGCCCATCGTGGCCGTGCAGTATCTGAGCGCGATCACTGGTTTTCTGGTGGCGCAGATGCCGGAGTCGGTGAACGAGCGCAAGGAGTATCTGAAGCAGCTCTCGCAGTTCACCGAGTCGGTGTTCGTGGATATGGAGAGCCGCAAGCAGGCCGCCCCGCCGCCGCAGGAGGCCAGTGGCGTCTGGCGCCCGGGCGATAACTAAAGTCCGTTTGCCCGCCTGATTGCGGGCATGAAGCCGGAGGCTGGGGCTCAGTCGTCCTCGGCCTCGCCCTTCTTGCGTGAGCGCATCTGGCGCAGCATGGCTTCCTGCTCGTTGAAGCTTGGCATGCGGCGCTTGCCGCCCACGTCGCGATCGCGCTCATTCGCCCCGGCGGGGCCCGGGTGCCCGGCGCGCTCGCCTTCCTTGATCGACTGGTATTCAGTCAGTTCGCGCTGGGCGTCCTCGTCGCTGGTGTAGCGGCCGCGATAATCCTGCGGCGGCTTGTGGCCCTTGCGCAGGAACACCTGCTTGCGCAGTTCCTTGTTGTAGTCGGTCACGCGGCGGTCGATCCAGATCAGATCAAACGCCGCCCAGGCCACCATGGCACCCGTCGGGATCAGCCACCACCAGCCAGCCACTAGCCAGGCCACGATCAGGATTGCCGCACTCAGGCCAATGTAGCCCGCGCCCCCCAAAGGTTCGCGCAGATAGAAACGGTGCAGTCCCAGCGGAAACAGGACCCAGGCGACGTAGGCGGGCGGGCGCGCGCGCATCTCGGCCGCGAGTTTCGCGTTGATCGCCTGCAGGCCGCCGCCCTCGAGATCCAGTTCCTTCCACGCCTTGCGCATGGGTGCCTCCCAGCTGTGGACAATCGTCCGTGCACGGTAACGAACTGTGCCGGCATGCGCGATTGTTCGGGTTCGGCTCGGGGTTACCCGGTCGGGTTCTCGTGGGTCGGATCGCGTTCCAGCAGGCGGCGGGCGGCCTCGCGTACCGGTCGCCCCTGGTAAAGCACGGCGTGGACCTCCGCGGAGATGGGCATGTCCACCGACAGGGCCTCGGCGCGCGTGCTGATCTGGCGCGCGGTCTCGACCCCCTCGACCGACTGGCCGATACGGGCGCGGGCCGTCTCCAGGTCATAGCCCTGACCCAGCAGGCGCCCCAGGCGCCGGTTGCGCGACTGGTCATCGGTGCAGGTGAGGATCAGATCGCCGAGACCGGAAAGCCCGGTCAGCGTGCCCGGCTGGGCCCCGACCGCCTCGCCCAGGCGCTGCATCTCGGCCAGACCGCGCGTCATCAGCGCGGCGCGGGCATTGCCGCCGTAGCCCGCGCCGTCGGCGATCCCGGTCGCGACCGCGAGGACGTTCTTCAGGGCTCCGCCCAGCTCCACACCAATCACGTCGTGATTGCGATAGATGCGCAGGGCGTTGCCATGCAGTGCGCCAGTCAGGCGGTCCAGGCTGTGTTCGCTCTGCGAGGCCGCCGTCAGTGCGGTGGGCTGGCCGCGGGCCACCTCTGCGGCGAAGGAGGGTCCGGAGATCAGCGCGGGCGGGAAGCCGGAGCCCAGTTCTTCCTCGGCGATCTCGTGCAGCCAGGCCCCGCTGGATGTCTCCAGTCCCTTGGTGGCCCAGGCGACCGTCTGCCCTTCACGCAGGCGCGGCTGCATCCAGCGCAGGGTCTCGCGAAAGGCCCCGGACGGGACTGCGATCAGCACCAGGTCGACATCGTCGATCACACCGGGGGCGGCGCTGATGGAGAGGGTTTCCGGGAAGGGGATGCCGGGCAGATAGCGGGCGTTCTCGCGCGCGCGGCTCAGCCGCTCGGCGGCCTCGTCCTTGCGGACCCAGAGTACGACGTCCTGGTGCAGACGCGCGGCGTGGATCGCCAGCGCGGTGCCCCAGGAACCGCCACCCAGGAGTGCGATGCGCACGGGTGCGAGCCCCGGATCAGGCCTGGGAGGTCGACTCCGGCGCGGCCGCCTGCGAGTCGCCGGATGCCTTTTTCTGGTCTTCCAGGTGTTGCTGGTACAGCGCCTCGAAGTTGACCGGCTGCAGCAGCAGCTGCGGGAAGCCGCCCTTGAGTACCAGGTCCGCGACCGTTTCGCGGGCGAACGGGAACAGCAGGTTCGGGCAGTAGGAGCCCAGCAGCTGGTTGAGCTGGTCGCGGGGGAAGCCGCGGACGATGAAGACCCCGGCCTGGTTGATCTCGACCAGGTAGGCGGTCTTGCCGTTGGACTCGGTGGTCACGGTCAGTTTCAGCTCGACCTCGAACACGCCTTCTTCTTCGCGAATCGGGCGGGCGTTGGTGTTCAGCTGAATGTTGGTGTCGCCCTTCCACTCGTTCAGAAAGATCTCGGGGGCGTCCGGCGACTCGAACGAGATGTCCTTGATGAACACCTTCTGGATGGAGAAGCCGGGGTTGTCCTGGGAGTTGCCCTGCGCGCCCGCGCCGTTACCGCTGGTGTTGGAGGTTTCTTCAGCCATGATGTTGTTCCGAGTCGTGGAGAATGGGATTTGTGTGCGGGAATCGTAAAGGAATGTGGCGCCGGATAGGAGTCAAGAGGCGGGTGAGTTTTCCCGTCGTCCTGGGGGCTCAGGCGTCGCTGGTGCGCGCGATGCCGGCCGCTTCGGCCATGCGTTGCAGTTCACCGGAGCGATCCAGCGCCTGCAGCTCGTCGTATCCGCCGATATGGGTGTCACCCAGGAAAATCTGCGGCACCGAGCTGCGGCCGGCCCGCTGTTCCATCTCCGCGCGCGCCCCGGGTTCGCGATCCACCGGGTGGTCGTCGAAGGGGTAACCGTGGTGGATCAGCAGCCGGCGGGCCAGCAGACAGAACGGGCAGCGGACCGTGCCATAGACCTCGAAGCGCATTACTTCTTCTTGATCGGCATGCCCGCGGATTGCCAGGCCTGGATGCCGCCCTGGAGGTTCACGACATCCTGGAACCCCGCAGCGGTCAGCTGTGAGGCGGCCATCGCGGAGCGGTTACCGCTGCGGCAGTACACCACTACGGGCTTGTCCTTGTACTTGGCGATGTCGTCCATGCGCTTTTGCAGGCTGCCCACCGGGATGTGCTTGGCCCCACCAATGCGGCCGGAGGCGATCTCGTTGTCCTCGCGCACATCCAGCACCAGGCTGTCGTCCTGATTGATCACGCGCACGGCCTCGCTCGGCGAGAGGGTGCGGTACTTGCGGGTCAGGCGGCGGAACTCGGTGAACAGGATCATCCCGACAACCGCCAGCAGGGCACCGGTCAGGATCGGATGATTGGACAGGAATTCAGGGAGTCTTTCGAGCATTCAGGCCGCCGCGTCGGTCAGGGAGATGTCAGGAGCTGCAGAAAACGTCCTGCATCATACCGATCAGGCGCAGCGTGCGGGAGTCCCCCACTCGGTAGTAGACACGGTTCGCATCCTTGCGGGTCGCCAGGATGCCCTTGTCGCGCAGGATGCCCAGGTGCTGCGAAATGTTGCTCTGCGAGGTCCCGACCTGATCGACGATTTCCTGTACGCTGATCTCGCGATCGCCGAGAATGCAGAGGATCTTGAGCCGCAGGGGGTGGGACATGGCCTTGAGCGAGCGCGAGGCCCGTTCAATGTCCTCGTCCTGAGACATCAGTTCTTCTTCGACCATCTTTTCTTCTTCGACCGCTTCGTTGCTCACGGCATGCCTCTTTATTGTTTTTGCGAAACAGCAAGCCCGTAACCGGGTGAGAATATAAGTACCTAAACGTACCCCGATATGCGAATTTGCGCAATCTTGACTTCCCGATACCCCTTACTGCTTGTTCTGGCGGCATTTTTGCTGGCGCCCGCAGGCAGCCTGTCGGCGTTTGAACCGGAGGCCGAACTGGAGGAGACGCTGGAGGCGATCCGTGACCTGGAGCGTAGTCAGGAGGAGCGCCAGGCCGCGCTCGAACGTCTGGAGGATGAGCTCGAGCGCGCGGCGCGGGGCAGCAGCGAGTCGCGGCGCGAACTGCGCGAACTGGAGGCCCAGCGCGAGCAACAATCCGAGGTGATCGCCGAGCACGAGGCGCGCGTTGAGCAGGAAGAGGAACGGCTGCGCGAGGAACGCGTGCAGGCGGGGCGCCTGCTGCGCGACCAGTGGCAGCGCGACCGGCACCCGGGACGCGTACCGGGCACCGGGGGTGAGGGCGAGCTGAGCCGGTTGCACCCGGAGATCGCCGCGCGCCTGCGCGAGGCGCGGGCCGAGGCGCTGGCGGCCCTGGGTGAACAGCTCGAGGTGCTGCGCGCCGCGCGCGACGACCTGGAACGCGAGCAGGCGGTGCTGGCCGAGCAGGAGGCGGCGCTGCGCGAGGTGCTGGCGGATCTCGAACGCGAGGAGGAGCGGCAGCGTGTGGCGATGGACGAGCTGGAACGCGCGATCGAGGACGAGGCGCTGGAGCTGGCGCGGCTGGAGCGCAATGCCGAGACGCTGGAAGACCTGATTCGCGAGGTGGAGCGCGATGCGGCTGAACGCGAAGAGCGTGCCGCGCGGGGCGATCCCCCACCCGAGCGTGCGCCCGTTCGTTCCGATGTCGCCTTTGCTGACCTCCAGGGCGAGCTTCCGATGCCGGCGGACGGCTCGGTCGTTCGGCGCTTCAACGAGCCGCGCGGCAGTCGTCTGCAGTCACGCTGGCGCGGAACCGTGCTGGAGGTTGACAACGGCGAGTCGGTGCACGCCGTCCATTTTGGTCGTGTGGTCTACGCCGACTGGATGCAGGGCTACGGTTTTCTGGTGATCCTCGACCACGGGAGCGGTTACCTGACGCTGTACAGCAACCTGGAGGAAATCCTGGTCGCCGAGGGCGAGGAGGTCGAGGGCGGCACGCGGATGGCCCTGGCCGGCGCCGGGCGCGAGGCGATCGCACCGGGACTCTACTTCGAGATTCGGCGAAATGGCGATCCGTTGAACCCTGAGGACTGGTGGCTATCTCAATGACGAGCGTCACGAAATAATCGTGACCGTGTTTGAAGGATTTGTCGGGCGAAAACAGCAGACGCAGTCGGGCGTTCAGGCATGGGTCAGATTCCCGGTGCTACCATCGGTCCGGTAAATACCTCCGTTTCTAGAGGATCGGTAATGAAGAAGTCTTGTCGCACTGGGTACGCCCTGGTGGTGGGTTTGGTTGTCGGTGTCATGCTCAGCGTGTCGGTGGCGGTGTATGCCGATCGCGAGAATGGCGCACAGAATGCCTTGCCGGTGGAGGACCTGCAGCGGTTCACCGAGGTGTATATGCGCATCAAGCGCAACTACGTCACCGAGGTGGACGACAAGGAACTGCTGGATAACGCCATCCAGGGGATGCTCTCCGGGCTGGACCCGCATTCGGCCTATCTCGACGAGCAGGACTTCGAGGACATGCAGGTCGGGACCTCCGGCGAGTTCGGTGGTCTGGGGATCGAGGTCGGCATGGAGGATGGCTTCGTCAAGGTCATTGCCCCGATCGACGACACCCCGGCGAGCAAGGCCGGCATCCAGGCGGGTGACCTGATTATTCGCCTGGACGGTGAATCGGTGCAGGGCATGACGCTGTCCGATGCCGTCTCCAAGATGCGTGGAGAGAAGGGCTCGGACATTACCCTGACGATCGTCCGCGAGGGCGAGGATCAGCCGAAGGAGATCACGCTGACCCGTGACCGTATCCAGGTCCAGAGCGTGCGATCCGAGATCCTCGAAGACGGGTATGGCTACCTGCGTATCAGCAACTTCCAGCAGCGCACCGCGCGTGACGTCGTGCGAGCCGTCGAAGAGCTGAAGGAAGAGGGTGATCTGCGCGGCCTGGTGCTGGACCTGCGCAACAACCCGGGCGGCATTCTGAACGGCGCGGTCGGTGTGTCCGATGCGTTCCTGGAGGAAGGGCTGATTGTCTACACCGAGGGCCGGCTGGAGGACTCGCAGTTCCGCTACCAGGCCTCGCCGGGTGATGTGCTCGGCGGTGCCCCGATGGTGGTACTGGTGAACCGGGGTTCGGCCTCGGCTTCCGAGATCGTGGCCGGCGCCCTGCAGGACCACAAGCGTGCGGTGGTCATGGGCCAGAACACCTTTGGCAAGGGTTCGGTGCAGACGATCCTGCCGCTGACCGAGAACACCGGTATCAAGCTGACCACCGCGCGTTACTTCACGCCGGACGGCCGCAACATCGAGGAAGACGGCGTAGAGCCCGATATCCGGCTGGAGAACCTGACGGTCTCGCGTGCCGATGACGGCAATGGCCGCGACGCCCAGGTGCGCATGCAGCGGGAGCTGCAGGGCGAGGACGTGCCGGAGGATGATGACGACAATGGCGAGAGCCTGGCCGAGCGCGACTACGGCCTGAGCGAGGCCCTGAATCTGCTCAAGGGGCTGAACATCTACAGCCAGCGCTGATCGGAGGTGGCCATGACGCAGGAAACACCGCGTGTCCTGGTGCCGCTGGCGGCCGGGGCCGAGGAGCTGGAGGCCGTCACCATCATCGACTTGTTGCGCCGCGCGCGCTTCGAGGTCACGGTCGCGGGGCTCGAGCAGGGCCCCGTGCGCTGTTCCCGCGGGACGGTGATCCAGCCGGACGCCACGCTGGAAGCAGTTCAGGACGATGCCTTCGACCTGATCGTGCTGCCCGGTGGGCTACCGGGCGCCGATCACCTGCGCGACGATCCACGGGTACAGGCAATGCTGCGGGCACAGGCCGAGCGCGACGGCTGGCTGGGCGCGATCTGCGCCGGGCCCAAGGCGCTGGCGCAGGCGGGTGTGCTTGAAGGTCGCCGCGTGACCTCGTTTACCGGGGCACTGGACGAATCGGGTATCCCCTCTACCGGGGGGCTCGTGGAAGTCGACGAGCGCATCATCACCGGACGTGGTCCGGGGGCGGCGATGGACTTTGCCCTGACGCTGATCGAGCAGCTGGCCGGGCGCGAGGCCCGCGAGGCCGTCGAGGGACCGTTGCTGCGTCCTTAGCAAGGCAGACCTTTCCTGCTCCCCGTGCAAACCCTGCGCGGCTCCATCCAGCGTCCCTTTGCATCCTGGCATGAACCCGACGGCCCCAGTCGATTAGACTGTGCGGGTCTCGCGGTCGCCTGGCCGCGCCCAACGAACCCAACCCAAGGAGTCGTGACCGAATGGCAGGCCACAGCAAGTGGGCGAACATCCAGCATCGCAAGAACGCCCAGGACGCCAAGCGCGGCAAACTCTTTACCAAGCTGATCCGCGAGATCACCGTCGCTGCCCGGCAGGGCGGGTCCGACCCCGAGACCAATCCGCGCCTGCGCCTGGCGATCGACAAGGCGCTTGGCGCCAACATGACGCGGGATACCATCGAGCGCGCGGCCAAGCGCGGCGCCGGTGAGTCCGACGGGGCCGCGATGGAGGAGATCCGCTACGAGGGTTATGGCCCGGGCGGTGCGGCGATCCTGGTCGACTGCATGACCGACAATCGCAACCGGACAGTGGCCGAGGTCCGCCACGCCTTCTCCAAGATGGGTGGCAACCTGGGGACCGATGGCTCGGTGGCCTATCTGTTCCAGAACAAGGGCGTGGTCCGCTTTGCGCCCGGTCTGGACGACGAGACGGTCATGGAGGCCGCGCTGGAGGGCGGCGCCGAGGATGTGCAGGTCGAGGACGACGGCGCAATCGAGGTGATTACCGAGCCCGATGCCTATCAGGACGTGCGCCAGGCGCTGCTGGACCGCGGACTGGAGCCGGAGAGCTCCGAGGTCACCTGGCGCCCGGAGACCCTGTCGCCACTGGATGCGGAGACCGCCGAGTCCGTGCTGAAGCTCCTGGAGATGCTGGACGACCTGGACGACGTGCAGAACGTCTTTACCAACGCCGATTTCCCGGAAGGCGTGGGGCAGTGATGCCGCGCTGCTGCGCGCCGTAATCCGCGCCTCTCTGGACAAACAACGATGCGTATCCTTGGTATCGATCCCGGCTCGCGGATTACCGGCTTTGCGGTGATCGAGTATGCCAAAGGCCAGGGCCGTTCCCGCGGCCATGGCGTGATCCGGCCCAGATCCAAGGGGTTTCCCGAGCGCCTGGGCGAGATCTTCGCCGGTGTCGTTGAGGTGATCAGCGAACTCAAGCCCGACGTACTGGCGATCGAAACGGTGTTCGTCGCGCGCAATGCGCAGTCGGCGATCAAGCTGGGGCACGCCCGGGGGGCCGCCATCTGCGCGGCGACCCAGGCCGGGCTCCCGGTACATGAATATGCGCCGCGTGCGATCAAGATGGCGGTGGTCGGCGTGGGCAGCGCGGACAAGGAGCAGGTCCAGCACATGATGCAGCAACTGTTACGTCTGACCGAACCGGCCAGCAGCGATGCCGCCGATGCCCTGGCCGTCGCGCTGTGCCATGCCCATACCGCCCAGCACCAGGCGCGTCTGGCAGGGGCCGCCTCGGCCGTGATCGGGGGGCGCCCATGATTGCCCGGCTGGAGGGGACGCTGATCAGCCGCGAGGTGAATGGCGTGGTCATTGATGCGGGTGGCGTGGGCTACGAGGTCGAGGTTCCGCTCTCCACGCTGGCGGCCCTGCCGGAGCCGGGCGGCAGTGTCGTGCTGACCACGCACCTCGTGGTACGCGAGGATGCGCACCAGCTGTTCGGGTTCATGCACAAGCGCGACCGCGATCTGTTCCGGCGTCTGATCCGGGTCAACGGGATCGGGGCCAAGCTCGCGCTGGCGATGCTCTCGACCTACGCGGGCGATGAACTGGCCAGCCTGATCAGCGGCGGTGACGTGACCGGACTGGCCAAGGTCCCGGGGATCGGCAAGCGCACGGCCGAACGGGTGGTGCTGGAGCTCGGCGAGCGACTGGCCGAGATGGGATTCGCGGCCACGCCGGGTGTCGCCGGCGCAGGGGTCGATGCCCCGGCCGCCGCGATGGACGGCGAGGCCCTGGCGGCGCTCGAGTCGCTGGGTTATCAGCGCGCCAGCGCGGAGAAGATGGTCGCCGCCGTGCGCGATCAGGCCGATTCGGTAGAGACGCTGGTGCGCCTGGCATTGCGCGCGACCGTCAGGCGCTGAGAATGCCGGCCCGGTATCGCCTGGGCCGGTCAGATACGGTCAGCAGGCGCCCCCCTAGCAGTCGCCGATGCGCTGGCCTTCAACCGAGATTCGCACGGACATGGGACCCATCGGCGAGTCGATCTCGCTGGTCATCTCTCCCTCCGCTCGATCCCCCATGAACTGCATTGAGCCCTGCATGTCCATGCTGGTGCCGTCGGGATCGGTGCAGGTCATGGTGTAGTCCACACCGTCCGCGCGCATGTCCATGCTGTCCACGCTGCAGCCGTCCGGTGCCTCGATCATCTCCTCGCCGCGCGCGAGGTCGTCCTCGGTCACGCACTCGGTGTAGGTCTCGGTCTGCTCCGGCATCTGGTGCGCGCCGTCCATGGTGGTGGTGTTCGTGTACTCCCACTCGCCCGGCTGGATATTCGGTGTTTCGGCCTGGGCCACCAGTGGCAGGAACGCGAACGGGACGGCGGCCAGCAGGCTGTAAAGGCTGGAACGAGGCATCATGATGGGGCTCTCCCTGCGAAATGTGTGCGGTTCATGGTGCCTTGGCGCTTGCAGGGGAGCAAATTGGCGAATGTCTCTGATCGGTGGCATGTTGCGGTTGGGGGTCTCGGAGGGGATGCATGGCCATACCATTATGGGTGTTGGGCGGTGCGGGTGCCGTGGTGCTGGGCGGCGCCGTGCTGCTGGACGGGGATCCGCGCGATTTCCTGGCGGGCGGCGGGCATCCGGCCGCTCCCGGCTGTGCGATTCCGGTGGAGATGCATCTGGGCGAGATCGACCCGCGCTTCGAGCTGGAGCCCGACGAAGTGCGCCGCGCACTCGATGCCGCGGTGGCGATGTGGGAGACCCATACCGAAGAGCGGCTGTTCACCGCCCGCGACGGTGAAGGGATGGCCGTGCGGCTGGTGTTCGACGAACGTCAGGCCGGCGCCATGGCGCGGGAGCGCTCGCGTGCGCAGCTGGATCAGGCACAGGAGGATATCGACGATGCCCGGGAGCGCCTGGACCGCCATCGCTCGGCGCTGAACGCCGACGTCGAGCTGTACGAACGCGGTGTGCGCGGGTTCGACGAGCGCCGCCGTGCGCACGAAGGCCGGGTCGCCGACTGGAATGCGGGGCGCGGGGAGCGCAGTGCGCAGGCCCGCGAGCGTCTGGAACGGGAAGCGCGAGAGCTGCGCGAGGAGCACGAACGACTGGAAGAGCGCCGCCGCGGGCTGGAGGATCGCCGGTCGGATCTGAACGCGGCCGGTCGCGACCTGGAACGCGAGATCGCCGCCTTCAATGAGCAGGTCGATCAGTTCAACCGGACAGCGGCTGCGGGCAGCGGTTTCGACATGGCGATCTACCAGCAGCAGGGCAACCGTCGCAGCATCACGGTCTACAAGGCGAGCGACTTTGACGAACTGCGCCTGACGCTGGCACACGAGCTCGGCCATGCGCTGGGGATCGGGCACGTCGATGACCCCGCCGCGGTCATGCACGCGGAGCTGGGCCCCGCGAACGCGGGCCGCGAGGACCTGGCCGCGGCGGATCGTGCCGCGCTGGTGGAGTCGTGCGGGGTGGAGCTGGTGAAGCCGTGAAGGGCCGGGGCGCGATCCCTCGCCCCGGCAGGCATCAGAAGCGGTAGCGCAATCCGGCCGACAGGACGTGTACATCGCCCCGCGTGCGCCCGCGAGTCTCGGTGGTTACCCCGACATTGGCAAACTCCGATTCGAGCTCGATCGACTCGCTGCCAACGTCGATATAGGCATAGCCGAAGTCGAAACTGAAGCGATCGCTGGCGCGGTAGCTGGCGCCGACCGTGTACCAGGTGCGGTCGCCATCCGGTGTGCGCGTGCTGCGAAATCCGTCGCGGGTCGGTGTGCGGTCGTACTGGATTCCGGCGCGCAGCGTCCACTGCGGGTTGGCCTGATATTCTGCGCCCAGGGCGATCGCATAGCTGTCGCGATAGTTCTGATCCAGGGTCTGGATGGAACCGCCACCGCTGCCGCGAACATCGATCTCGTCGAAGTTCGACCAGCGAAACCAGGTGTACTGCACAAGCCCGGTCCAGCGGGCATCGAACTCGTGCGACAGGGCGACGCTCGCGATATCCGGCAGTTTCAGTTCGGCCTGCGCGGACATGGTGTTGGTATCCGCACCGGTCCCGGCCGGGGGCGTGATCGTCGCGGTGCCACGCAGGTTCTGGCTGACCCCGTGGCGGTAGTGCAGGCCCAGCCGGGTCGCGTCGGTCAGGTCGGCCTGCAGGCCCAGGTTGAAACCGACATCCCAGCTGTCGCCCTCCAGCTTGAATTCGCCATCGGTGTCCGGATCCGGTCCCGCGGGCGAGGGGATGGCGCTGCGCAGCGTGGCGTTCGCGTAGTGCAGGTCCAGGCCGCCGCCGATGGAGACGCGCTCGCTCAACTCGAAGGCCATCGACGGGTGCAGGTTGATCACCTTCAGGTCGGTCTCGGTGGAGTCGTAGCGGCCGAAGAAGTCGTCGTCGTAGTCGTTGGCCAGGCCATAGGGTGCGGTCAGCCCCACGCCCAGCCACAGGCGCTCGCCATAGCGCTCGGCCCAGTAGAGGTTCGGGACGGGGGTCGGCTCGTACGGGTTGCCGCCGTTGCCACCGTCGGTGGCCTGTTCGCCGAAGGCGCCGGTGGCCGAGGAGCCCCGGTCGCTCATGCGTGTGCGCGGCATCAGCAGGTGCACGTTGGCCTGAAACTCGCCGCTTTGCAGACGCGTCATGCCGGCCGGGTTGAAGTAGATGGTGCTGGCGTCATTGGCGGCGGCGGCCTCGCCGGCATAGGCCCGGCCAAGGCCCGCAACGCCCTGTTCCTGGATGTAGAACCCCGCCGCGAGCAGGGTGGTTGGTGCGGCGAACATGGCGCCGGCGACGGCGACACTGAGCGCCAGTCGGTGCGTGGAATGGTGCGTCATGCGGTCCCCCCGGTCTTGTTATGGGCGGGGCAGGGCTTGCCCCCCGTCCGGGGTGATCGTCTGCTCCCGGTTCGGACCCTACCGGGTCGGACGATATTCGCCAACCTGTTTGCGGTGTCTGAGCATGAGAAAAGTCATGCTCAGAGCGATGACTGCCGGGAAATCAGATCAGGAGGGCAAGCCCCACGACCGCGGCGGTGACGCCCCCGATCAGCAGGGCAAGCGTGCGCCGGGTGAAGCGGCCGAAGAACAGGCGGGCGGCCCGTTCACGCAGGCCGAAGCTGTCCTGCAGTCCGACGATGGCCGCGATCAGGCCACCGACCAGCAGGACAATGCCGAGGATCTGGATCATCGCGTCTCCCTCCATGCGGTTCGTTTACCACTTGCGTGGTGCGATCAGGCGCAGCAGCGCCAGCAGCAGAATCGCCCCGACGGTGGCCGCCACCAGGGTCCCGATCAGGCCGGCCGTCGGTACCCCCAGCTGGGTGAACAGCCAGCCACCCAGCACCGCCCCAATGACCCCGATCACGATGTTCAGCAGGATGCCCTGGCCGGCGCCGTGGACCAGCAAACCCGCGAGCCAGCCGGCGATGCCGCCGACCAGCAGCAGCAATAACAGTGATTCAACGGGCATTGAGTACTCCTTTGCTCTCTTGTCTGATGGATGACGCGGACGGGTGTTCCGTGCGGCCCGGATTCAGCCGACGGTGGCATAGCGCGTGGCGCTGCCCAGCCAGCGCTCGATCAGGGCCGCAGCACGCGGCCGGTCCTCGCGCACGCGCAGGGCCAGTTCCGTGGCCTCCTCCAGCAGGTCCTGATCGCGTGACCAGTCGGCCACGCGGAAGCTGCGGTCGCCCGTCTGGCGTGTGCCCAGCAGCTCGCCAGGGCCGCGCAACCGGAGGTCCACCTCCGCGATCTCGAAGCCGTCGTCGGTGCGGCGCATCGCCTCGAGGCGCTCGCGGGCGGTCTCGCCCAGCGGCGGGCGGTAGAGCAGCACGCAGGCGGAGGCGGTGTTGCCGCGCCCGACACGTCCACGCAACTGGTGCAGCTGCGACAGCCCCATGCGTTCGGCGTTCTCGATGATCATCAGGCTGGCGTTGGGGACATCCACGCCGACCTCGATCACCGTGGTCGCGACCAGCAGATCGAGCGCGCCGGCGCGGAAGCGTTCCATCACCGTATCGCGCTCGGGCCCCTTCATGCGCCCATGGGCCAGCCCGATGTTCAGCTCCGGCAGCGCTTCGCGCAGGCGTTCGGCGGTCGCCTCCGCGGACTCTGCCTCCAGTTGTTCCGATTCCTCCACCAGCGGGCATACCCAGTAGGCCTGGGTGCCGGAGCCGCAGGCGGCGCGGATGCGCTCGATCACCTCGTCGCGGCGCTCGTGGCTGATCAGTGCGGTGCGCACGGGTGTGCGCCCCGGTGGACGCTCGTCGATGACCGAGCTGTCCAGATCGGCGTACAGGGCCATGGCCAGGGTGCGCGGGATCGGGGTCGCGGTCATGATCAGTTGATGCGGCGTCTGGCCGTTGCCCTTGTCGCGCAGGGCCATGCGCTGGTGCACGCCAAAGCGGTGCTGTTCGTCAATGATCGCCAGCCCCAGGCGCTGGAAGCGGACCTCCTCCTGGAACAGGGCGTGGGTGCCGATCGCGACCTGGCGCTGACCACTGGCCAGTTCCGAAAGCAACTGGCTCCGCTCGCTGGCGCCCTGGCGTCCGCCCAGCCACGCCACCGACACGCCCAGCGGTTCCAGCCACATGGCGAGATTGCGCCCATGCTGACGGGCGAGCAGCTCGGTGGGGGCCATGAATGCCACCTGATGGCCCGCCTCCACCGCCGCCAGGGCGGCCGCGACTGCGACCAGGGTCTTGCCGGAGCCGACGTCGCCTTGCACCAGCCGGTTCATCGGAGCCGGGCGGGCCAGGTCCTCGCGCACCTCGTGGATCACGCGGTCCTGTGCGCCGGTGGGCTCGAACGGGAGCTGGTCGCGCAGTTGTCGCCACAGTGCGCCCTCGGGGCGGATGACCGGCGCGCGGCGCGTATCCTGCGGGGCGCGGCTTTGTTCCATGCGGGCGAGCTGGTGGGCGGTCAACTCCTCCAGGGCCAGGCGGGTGCGTGCGGGCCCGCGCTGCTCGGCGGTGTCCAGTGCATCCAGGGCCTCGGCCCGCGCCGGCGGGTGGTGCAGCTGCTGCAGGGCCGTGTGCAGCCCGGGCAGCTGGCGCTGGTTCAGCTCCGGGAGCAGGTCGGGCAGCTGCCCGGTCGTCGGCAGGACCTCGGTTACCAGCTGGCGCAGGAGCTTCTGCGAGATGCCCTCGGTGGTGGGATAGATCGGAGTGAGGTGGGTCTCCAGCACGGGCGGTTTCGTGCCCACCACCTGGAGTTCCGGGTGCACGCACTCCATTGCGCCGGGCATACCGCGGGGCTCGCCAAAGGCGCGAATGCGCGTGCCCGGGCTCAGGCGGCGTTGCTGACCACTGCCGAAATGGAAGAATCGCAGCAGGATGGACGCGCCGTCCTCTTCCAGCGTGACCACCAGCATGCGTCGGCGGCGATGGACGACCTCGGCATGGGTAACCCGGCCCTCGAACAGGGCGGGGAGTCCCGGGCGCAGGGCGCGGATCGGGGTCAGCCGGGTACGGTCCTCGAAGCGCAGCGGCAGGTGCAGGAGGAGGTCGCGGGCCTGTTCCAGGCCCAGGCGGGCCAGACGCTCGGCCACTGCGGGGCCGACGCCCTTGAACCCCGTCAGCGGTGCCTGAAGGTCCACCGCGGTCGCCGCGCGCGGATCAGCCGCGCGGGCACCAGGCGATGGCGTCCATCTCCACCTGCGCACCCTTGGGCAGGGCGGCTACGCCGATTGCGGCGCGGGCCGGGTACGGCTCGGCGAAGACCTCGCTCATGATCTTGTTGACCAGCGGGAAGTGGGTCAGGTCGATCAGGAAGATGTTCAGCTTGGCGATGTCGGAGAAATCCGCACCGGCGGCCTCCAGCACGGCCTTCAGGTTGTCGAACACGCGGCGGATCTGGTCTTCGATGCCGCCGTCGACCAGCTCCATCGTGGCCGGGTCCAGCGGGATCTGGCCGGACAGGTACAGGGTGTCGCCGGCACGCACGGCCTGGGAGTAGGGGCCGATCGCGGCCGGGGCATTTTCGGTCTGGATGATTTCGCGCGACATGCGGGCTCCTTGGCTCGGGTCGGTGATTCGGGATGCGGGCACCTTACCGCATTCGTCGGGCGGTGGGATCGCCGGGGCAATGCATCTACAAGAGAACGAGATTGTCGCGGTGAATGAGCTCGGGTTCCAGGAGGTAGCCAAGCTCCGCCTCGACATGGTCCGCGCGCAGGCCGCGGATGCGTTCCACCTCGCTGGAGGCGTAGTTGGTCAGCCCGCGCGCGACCGGGCGGCCGTCCGGGTCGACGCAGGTCACGACCTCGCCGCGGCGAAAGTCGCCGCGCAGGCCCACCACGCCCACCGGCAGCAGGCTGCGGCCCGACTCGCGCAGTACGCGTGCTGCGCCGGCATCCAGCAGGAGTTCGCCGCGCGAATGCAGCTGGTCGGCCAGCCAGCGCTTGCGCGCGGCCAGCGGCTCGCGGTCGGGCTTTAGCCAGGTGCCCAGGCGCTCGTTCTTCAGCACGCGGCCGATCACCTGGGCCTCGCGCCCGGAGGCGATCACGGTATGCGTGCCGGAGCGCGCGGCGCGCTCCGCGGCCTTGAGCTTGGTGGCCATGCCGCCGCGCCCCAGGCGCCCGAAATCGGCAGCCACGAAGCGGTGCAGTTCGGTATCCGTGGCGCGGCCCTCGTGGATCAGCTCTGCGTCGGCGTGCTGGCGCGGATCACGGTCGAACAGGCCGTCCTGGTCGGTCAGGATCAGCAGCAGGTCTGCGACCACGAGGTTGGCGACCAGGGCCGCCAGGGTGTCGTTGTCCCCCAGCCGAATCTCCTCGTAGGCGACCGTGTCGTTCTCGTTCACCACGGGGATGGTCCCCATCTCCAGCAGGGCCTGCATGGTCGAACGGGCATTCAGGTAGCGCGAGCGATCGGCGAGGTCGTCATGCGTCAGCAGGACCTGTGCCGCGTGCAGGTCGTGGCTTGCGAACTCCCGCTCGTAGGCCTGCACCAGACCCATCTGCCCCACGGCCGCGGCGGCCTGCAGGCGATGCAGCTGGTGCGGGCGCTCGCTCATCCCGAGCCGGCGCATGCCCTCGGCCACGGCGCCACTGGAGACCAGGATGACCTCCAGCCCCTTGCGCCGCAGCGCGGCGATCTGGTGAGCCCAGGATTCCAGCGCCGGGCGATCCAGGCCCGCGCCATCGGCGGTGATCAGCGCGGAGCCGATCTTGACCACCACGCGGCGGATGGCCGGGAGTTCGCGCAGGGCGCGGGTGCTCACGCGTGATCCTCCCCGGCCTCGCCGGTCGCCGTGGGGGCCGTAGCGGGTTCCTGGTTCGCCGCTTCGACGTGGCGCATGACGGCCTGCATCAGCGCGTCCACCCCGTCGCCGGTGGCGGCGGAGATGGTGAACACCGGGCGCTCGCCGCCCGCCACCTCGCGCACCCTCGTGATCAGGGTCTCGAGGGCCTCGGCGTCCAGCAGTTCCTTCTTGTTCAGCACGATCCAGCGCGGACGGCCGGCCAGTTCGTCGCTGTGGCGTTCGAGCTCGCCCAGCGCGGTCTGCATGTCTGCGACCGGATCGGCCTCGGGGTCGGGCGGTGCCACGTCGACCACGTGCAGGAGCAAACGGGTGCGCGCCAGGTGCTTGAGAAAGCGGGTGCCCAGCCCGGCGCCCTCGGCCGCGCCCTCGATCAGGCCGGGGATATCGGCCATCACGAAACTCTGGTTCGGTCCGATGCGCACCACGCCCAGCTGCGGGATCAGGGTGGTGAACGGGTAATCCGCGATCTTCGGACGTGCGGCCGAGGCGCGCGAGAGCAGGGTGGACTTGCCGGCATTCGGCAGGCCCAGAAGCCCCACGTCAGCCAGTACCATCAGCTCAAGCGCCAGCTTTCGCAGCTCGCCCGGCGTGCCGGGCTTGCTCTGGCGCGGGGCCTGATTGGTAGAGGACTTGTAGCGGGTGTTGCCGAGCCCGTGAAAGCCGCCCTGGGCGACCAGCAGGCGCTCGCCGTCGCGGGTGATATCGCCCAGGACCTCGTCGGTATCGGCGTCACGGACCTGGGTGCCGACCGGGACCGGGATCTCCAGGTCCGCGCCGGAGGCACCGGTGCGCTGGCGCCCCATGCCGTTCTCGCCACGCTGGGCGTCGAAGCGGCGCTGGTAGCGGAAGTCGGCCAGGGTGTTGAGCCCCTCGTCGCCGACCAGCCACACAGAGCCGCCATCGCCCCCGTCACCGCCGTCCGGCCCGCCAAACGGGATGAACTTCTCGCGGCGAAAGCTCACGCAGCCGTTCCCGCCGTCGCCGGCCTTCACGGTAATGGTTGCCTCGTCGATGAACTTCATGCCGCTTCTTCCTGGTTCCCGTTCTTGATGCGCACAATAAAAAAGCCCCGCGGAACGGGGCTTTTGGCGCTACCAGTGGCGTGTCCGCTTACTGCTGCGGCTGCACGCTCACAAAGCGCCGGTTGTTCGGCCCACCGACCTTGAACACGACCTGGCCGTCCACCTTCGCGAACAGCGTGTGGTCCTTGCCACAACCCACGTTCTCGCCGGGATGATACTGCGTCCCGCGCTGACGGACGAGGATGTTGCCGGCGCGCACGACCTGGCCGCCAAAGCGCTTTACGCCCAGGCGTTTGCTCTCGGAATCGCGCCCGTTGCGGGTACTCCCGCCTGCCTTTTTATGTGCCATGGATTCGTTCTCCTGAAAAAGTGCGCCGGCGCGTCAGCCGGCGATGCCGGTGATGCGCACGGTGGTGTAGTGCTGGCGGTGCCCCATCTGCTTCTGCGAATGCTTGCGGCGCCGGAATTTCATGATGTGGACCTTCTTGGCACGGCCATGGTCCTCGACCTTCGCGGTCACCTTGCCGCCGTCGACCAGCGGGGCCCCGACGCGAACATCGTCGCCCGAACCGACCATCAGCACCTGGTCGAACTCGACCTCGGAGCCGGCTTCGGCCTCAAGCTTTTCGATGCGGATCACGTCACCTTCGGCGACGCGGTACTGTTTACCACCTGTTGCGATGATCGCGTACATTTCCCTGGGACTCCGTTGCGATACCTGTGTGGACCGGCCCGTAAAGTCTGGAACTGAAGACCGGTCTCGCGAAAGGGCGGAAATGCTAGCAGCGAGTCGCGTTCGGGTCAATGCCATTCGGCGGTGCGCGCTTGACACCCCACCGGGGCCTTCCTAGCATGCCAGCGCCTACCAACTTCCTCATACTGGCGCGCCTACCCGCATGTCCATCAACGCAATCCGAGAGCTGGCTGCAGACGACATGCAGGCGGTCGACCAGTGCATCCGTGACCGGCTCAGTTCGCCGGTGGTGCTGATCAACCAGCTGGGTCACTACATTATCCACTCCGGGGGCAAGCGCCTGCGGCCCCTGCTGGCGACCCTGTCGGCGCGCGCCTGCGCGGTCGAGGGTGAGGAGCCGGTGGTGCTGGCTGCGGTGGTGGAGTTTATCCACACCGCGACCCTGCTGCATGACGATGTGGTCGATGCCTCCGAGATGCGCCGGGGCAACGAGACCGCGAACCACATCTTTGGCAACGAGGCCGCGGTGCTGGTCGGCGATTTTCTCTACTCGCGCGCGTTCGAAATGATGGTCGAGGTTGGTTCGATGCGGGTGATGGAGATCCTGGCCCACGCGACCAACGTGATCGCCGAGGGCGAGGTGATGCAGTTGATGAACTGCCACGATGCCGATGTCGACGAGGCCCGCTACATGAACGTGATCCAGTCGAAGACGGCCAAGCTGTTCGAGGCCGCCTGCCAGCTGGGCGCCATCCTGGGCGAGCGTCCGCGGGCCGAGGAAGAGTCGCTCGCGCGCTATGGCATGCATCTGGGCACCGCCTTCCAGCTGATCGACGATGTGCTCGACTACTCTTCCGACGATGCCGTGACCGGCAAGCGCATGGGCGATGACCTGGCCGAGGGCAAGCCGACCCTGCCGCTGATCCAGGCGATCCGGGTCGGTACGCCGGAGCAGCAGACCGTTGTGCGTCAGGCGATCGAAGACGGCGGGCGCGAACAGGTGGATGCGGTGCTCGAGGTTGTCCACGCCACCGGGGCCCTGGACTACGCCCGCGAACGCGCGGCCGCGGAGACCGAGGCAGCGATTGCCGCGGTGTCCGTGCTCCCCGAGTCGCCACACCGCCAGGCCCTGATCGACCTCGCGCGCTTCGCGGTGGGCCGCGATCACTGACCGGGCGCGGCCGCGGGTCGGTGCACTCGCGGCCGCGCAAGCGCATCGGGCGTTGCCCGGATCACGTATTCCGTTGGCCGAGGGCATGGACACGCCCGGAGTGGCTCGGCATAATAGCGGGCTCGGTTCGGAGTGTAGCTCAGCTTGGTAGAGCACTGCCTTCGGGAGGCAGGGGTCGAAGGTTCGAATCCTTTCACTCCGACCAACTCTATTTCCCTGGTGTGCCGGGTCGTATCTGGCCGGCAGCCAGCCGATGATTCCATTCCTGTTCTGCTCCTGCGGACGCGTTCATGACCGCCACTTCCCAGGCCGTTCGCGGCACCCTCTACATCGTTTCCGCGCCATCGGGCGCAGGCAAGACCAGCCTGGTCGCCGCTTTGCTGGAGCGGGTGGAGCAGGTCGAGGTCTCGGTCTCGCATACGACGCGCAAGCCGCGCGCTGGCGAGGTTGACGGCGAGCACTATCACTTCGTCTCGGCCGAGGAATTCCTCGGCATGATCGAGGACGGCCAGCTGCTGGAACACGCGAAGGTGTTCGACAACTTCTATGGCACCGCACGCGCCAGTGTCGAAGAGCGCCTGGATGCCGGCATGGACGTGATCCTGGAGATCGACTGGCAGGGTGCGCGCCAGGTGCGTGCGGCGGTGCCGGATGCGCATTCGATCTTCATTCTGCCGCCGTCGCGCGACGAGCTGGAACGCCGCCTGCGCGGACGCGGGCAGGACAGCGAAGAGGTTATCCAGCGGCGCCTGCGCGACGCGGAGTCTGATTGCACGCATTTCCGCGAATATGACTACACGGTCGTCAACTCGGATTTCGAGCGGGCGGTTAGTGATCTGGCCAGCATCTTCCGTTCCAACCGTCTGCGCACGGTAGAGCAGGAGATACGCTCCGCATCGACGATACGGAATCTGTTGGCGAGCACGCCGGGCACGGCGTAACATGCAGTATTAACGACTCATAACCGGAGTACCCATGGCACGCGTCACCGTCGAGGACTGCCTCGAAAAAGTGGACAATCGCTTCGAACTGGTGCTGATGGCGGCCCGCCGGGCCCGTCACATCGCACACGGCAAGGAGCCCCGTGTATCCGAGGACAACGACAAGCCCACGGTCATCGCCCTGCGCGAGATCGCCGAGGGGCTGGTCGGCACCGAGGTGTTCGACGAGCACGATGAACGGCCCCAGAACCAGATGCTGGACTTCAGCACGATCCGCCATCTGGAGCAGCTGGAAGCCGACGAACGCTAGGGATCGATAACTCATGGCCGCTGGGCAGCCAGCCGCGCCCGGGGCCGCATCGCCGGTTCCCGGTGACTCGACCCGATTCCTGATCAGCGATCTGTGTTCCGAGCTCGAGTCCTATCTCGAGCCGGACGAAGTCGAGGAGGTCTATCGCGCCTATCTGCTGGGCGCGGAGGCCCACGAAGGCCAGACCCGCAAGACCGGCGAGCCGTATATCTACCACCCGCTGGCCGTGGCCCGGACCATGGCCGAGATGCGGATGGACCACAAGGCCATCTGCGCCGCGATCCTCCATGACGTCATGGAGGACACCGCCACCAGCAAGGACCGCATCCACGCCGAGTTCGGCGAGGAGGTGGCCGAGCTGGTCGATGGTGTCTCCAAGCTGACCCACCTGCAGTTCCAGTCCAAGGCCGAGGCGCAGGCGGAGAACTTCCGCAAGATGATGCTGGCGATCACCCGCGACATCCGGGTGATCCTGATCAAGCTGGCCGACCGCCTGCACAATATGCGCACCCTGGGCGTGATGCGCCCGGACAAGCGCCGCCGCATCGCCAAGGAAACCCTGGAGATCTATGCGCCGATCGCCCAGCGCCTGGGGATGAACGCGATCCGCCGCGAGCTGGAGCAGCTCGGCTTTTCCGCCAAGCATCCCTGGCGCGCCGCCGTGCTGGAGCGCGCCGTGCAGCGGGCCGGGGGCAACCGGCGCGAGCCAATGAAGAACATCGAGCAGGCCATCTGCTCGCGCATGGAGGCGGCGGGGATCGTCGGGCGCATCTCCGGGCGCGAAAAGAGCCTGTACAGCATCTATCGCAAGATGCGCGACAAGCACCACTCGTTCGAGGAGGTGTTCGACGTTTTCGCCATCCGCATCATCGTCGACGATGTCGACACCTGCTATCGCTCGCTGGGCGTGGTGCACAACCTCTACAAGCCGGTGCCGGGGCGCTTCAAGGACTACATCGCGATCCCCAAGTCGAACGGCTACCAGTCGCTGCATACCATCCTGTTCGGGCCGCAGGCCATCCCGATCGAGGTGCAGATCCGCTCCACCGAGATGGATCGCGTGGCCGAGAGCGGGATCGCCGCGCACTGGCAGTACAAGGCCGGGGGCGAGTCCGCGCGAACCGCGCAGAGCCGGGCCCGCGAGTGGCTTAAGGATGTGCTGGAGATCCAGAACAGCGTCGGCAACTCCATTGAGTTCCTGGAGAACGTGAAGGTCGATCTGTTCCCGGACGAGGTCTACACCTTCACCCCCGGGGGCGACATTCTGGTTCTACCGCGCGATGCGACCCCGATCGACTTCGCATATGCGGTGCATTCCGATGTCGGCAACCGCTGCGTGGCCGCGAAGATCGATCGCCAGCTGGCGCCGCTTTCGGTACGCCTTCAGAGTGGACAGACGGTCGAGATTGTCACCGCGCCTGGCGCGCGCCCCAACCCTGCCTGGCTGTCCTTCGTCGTCACCGGAAAGGCCCGCTCTGGTATCCGGCATTGCCTGAAGTCGATGCAGTCGGACGAGGCCCGGGCCCTCGGCGAGCGCCTGTTGGAGAAGGCCCTGAGCGCGCTGGACGCCTCGCTCAAGCAGATCTCGCCGGCGCGTCTGGATCAGCTGCTGGACGCGATGCAGCTACAGGACCTGGACAGCCTGCTGGTGGATATCGGGCTGGGCAACCGCATGGCCTCGCTGGTCGCGCGCCAGATGGTGGGCAAGGAGAGCGCGGACGCCGACAACACGACTCAGACTACCCTGGCGGTCAAGGGTACCGAGGGGCTGGTGCTGAACTACGCCCGCTGCTGCCACCCGATCCCGGGTGACCCGATTATCGGCCAGTTGAGCGCGGGGCGTGGGCTGGTCGTGCACCGGGAGAGCTGCCGCAACGTGCTGCACGAGAGCCGCGACCGGGCGGACAAGACGATCGCGCTCGAGTGGTCGCACGAGCCGGAACTGCAATTCACCGCGGCGGTGCGCACCCGCACCGCCAACCGGCGCGGTGCGTTGGCCGACATGGCGGCCGTGATCGCCGATCACGGCTCGAATATCGAGCACATCTCGTTCAACGAGCAGGATGGCCACTCCACCGCGATGACCTTCCTGTTGACCGTCAGTGATCGTCAGCACCTGGCCCAGATCATGCGCGGCCTGCGGCGTCTTCCGGATGTGCTGCGGATCGCGCGTCAGCGCGGCTAGTTAGCGTTTCCCGGGCGTGCGCGGCTCGCTACCGTTGGCAGGTCGGGCAGTAGGCCGAGGCGCGCTGCCCGATGCGCCGGTTGCGCAGCGGTGTCGCACACTCCAGGCACGGCTCTCCGGCGCGCCCGTAGACCCGCAGTGATTGGCGAAAATACCCGTGTGTCCCGTCCTCGCGCAGGAAGTCGCGCAGGGTTGTGCCGCCCTGTTCGATCGCCGCGCCCAGCACGGTGCGGATGAATCCGGCCAGTCGTTCGTATTCCGCCCGGGTTACGCGCCCGGCGGCCCGCCCCGGACGGATCCCGGCCAGGAAGAGCGCCTCGGTCGCATAGATGTTGCCCACCCCGACCACGATATCCTGATCCATGATGAAGGCCTTGACCGGGCCCCGGCGCCCGCGGCTGCGGTGGAACAGGTAGTCGCCGTTGAATGTGGCATCGAGTGGTTCCGGCCCCAGGGCGGCCAGCAGAGGGTGCACCTCACCGGTCTCCGGCAGCGGCAGACAGCACCCGAAGCGGCGAGGATCGTGAAAGCGCACCTGCGAGCCATTCGTCAGATGCAGGATCAGGTGATCGTGCGTGCGCAGCGGGACGTCGGGCGTGCAGTGGCGCAGCGAGCCGGACATACCGAGATGCAATAGTGCCCCGCCACGGTCGGTGTCCAGCAGCAGGTATTTGGCTCGTCGCGCCAATGTCGTGATGCGGGCCCCGGCCAGACGCCCGGGCAGCTCCTCCGGCACCGGCCAGCGCAGGCGTCCATTGCGTACCTCGAGCCGTTCGATGGTCTGGCCTTCAAGAAGAGGTGACAGGCCCCGCCGGGTGGTCTCGACCTCGGGGAGCTCAGGCATGAACGCCCTCGATTTCCAGCAGGAGTTCTGGCCGGCAGATGTCGCCCCGGGCCCACTGGATGACGGGGCCCGGCTTCATTGCCTTGTAGTGGTCCGCGATCACCCCTGCAACGGCGGTGCGATCTTTGGGACGCCGCAGGTAGACCCGCAACCACGCGGGGCCGGGGAGTTCGCGCCCTGCCGTGTCGTGCAGGGCCTGGAGGTTGGTTACCGTCTCGCGCGCCTGGGCCACCACATCGTCCGGGTGGCGGCTTTCGTGACCGACGATACTCGCCGTGCCGGAGACCATCAGCATGGGCCCGGTCGCGGTCAGCAGCAGCGTGGCGCGCGCGAAGGCCGGGCTTCTCGGGCTGTAGCGTTCGGGGTAGTGGTAGGCGCTGACCTGGCGCGGATTTTCGATCGCACGGGCCGGGGCACGGGTGGCAAGCAGGTAGACGAACAGGCCCGGTTGCCGGGTGCCGATTGCGGTGGCTGCAGGCATGCTGCCCAGCGGGACTTCGAGCGCCCCCAGCGCCTCGGCGCGCCCGATACAGAAGGCCTGGTAGCGTTCCTGGCCCTGTTCGTCACCGTGGATGTCGGAAAAATAGTTCCAGATGCGTGCCGGGTGCTCGAAGCCGCGTTCCCTGCAGGCGTTCAGGAGCTGACGGTAGGCCTGCTCGGTTTGTTCGCGCAAAGGTCGGTCCGGGCCCTGCCAGGCGGCGAACAGAACATCATCGAACTCCAGCAGATGCAGGGGCGTGGCGTTCGTTGAACGTGCTGGGCCGTTTCCACACCAGCTCTCGATATAGAGATCCGGGGCCAGGGCCTCGAGGCCGGGGGCGACCTCGATCCGGCCGGCCCCGGCCTGGATCCCCACGGGGGCATCCAGTCGCACGTGGAGGCCGTCCTGGAGCGTCGTCCCGGGCGAGACGAGTCGGTTGTACAGGTGGGGTGCCATCAGTCAGGTCCTGGACAGCGCGTCGAGTATGTCCTCGGTCCAGCGTACCGATTCCAGGTAGAGCCGGCTGGCAACCTGTGGCGCCACCGGGGATTCGCCGGCGGGGGGCGGGTTTGCCGGTCCCTCGAACGCCTCGATGGTCTCCAGCCAGGGGGCGAGCGGGCCTTTGTGTTCGATCAGCGCCTGTTCCGTCTCTGGCACCAGATGCAGTTCGTTCAGGATGCGACGCAGCGGGATGCCCAGTACGCGGTCCAATCCCGAGAGCATCCCCAGCGAGAAGTGGCACTCGCACTCCGGGGCTGTCAGGTTGCACGCCCGGGCGAGCAGCATCCCCATGCGGGCGCGGATCATGACCTGTTCGACCGCGGCCGAGGGTCCGGCCGCATTGTTGAGCACCAGCAGCATCCCGATGCGGCGGATTCGCCCCTGTCCCAGACGCTCGATCGCCGAAGCCAGATCGACCGTGGGCTGTTCTGCCCGGTACGCGGGGCTGTTGGCGATGCGCAGGATCTGGGCGGCTAGATCGGGTTCAGCGCCAATGAGACGTTCCAGTTCCGACGGTTCGGGATCGCGGTCCTGCAGTGTCTTCAGCAGCTTCAACAGCGCGACTTCCAGGCTCTCCAGGCGCTGGCCTTCGATCACGTGCGGGTGTGACAGGTGGTAGCCCTGGAAGTAGCGAAAACCCAGTTGCTGGCAGTGGTGGTAGCACTCGGCGGTTTCGACCTTCTCTGCCAGCAGCTCTACGCCGAATGCGCGCAGCGTCTCGACCTCGCGCGCCAGTGCCTCGGTGGACAAAACCAGCACATCGAGCTTGACGATGTCTGCCAGTGCCACCAGCGGCGAGTGGTGGACCTGAAACTGGTAGTCATCCAGCGCGATGCGAAAACCGCGTTGCTTCAGCCTTTGTACCGCGGCGACGACCTCGGAATCGATCTCGATGTCCTCGAGGATCTCCAGGACCACCTGTTCGGGCGGCAGGCTGGTAATGATGTCGTCGTCGAGAAAGGACCGCGTCAGGTTGACGAAGGCCAGATGCGGACCGACCAGATGGGGCAGGCCGATATCCACGAACGCGCTTCGCAGCAGGTCCGAGGTGGCCTCGTCGCCATTGGTCACCGCCGCTTCGCTACGGTGGCCGGCGCGAAACAGGAGTTCGAAGCCGACCAGGTGCTCGTGCGCATCGAAGATGGGTTGCCGGCCGACAAAAATAGGGTGCATGCTTGCGCTTTGCCAGTTGATGAACGAGGCGGCTCGATCTGCGCGCGGCCGGCCCGGGAGAGAGCGAACACATCATGGAGTCGATTGATGCGCCGTTTGGTGAGGTCGTGGAGTTGCGGCAGATCCTGCACGACTCGGGAGTCCCTCTCCTGAGGGTTATTATCCGCGATGGCGGCCGTTACACCAAGATCGAACTGGATCCGGCAACCGCCCATCAGTGGGGACGCATGATGATGCGCTGGGCAGAGACGGCGGCACAGCAGGGAGCGGCCGGGGAAGGATAGGCTCCGAATGAGTGGTGCCCGTGATGGTGCGCCCACTCGAGGCCACAGGAAATAAAAAAGCCCGGCCAAGCCGGGCTTATAGCTCTGCCATCAGGCGCTCTCGCGCCGGGCAGGGATTACTTGATCTTGGCTTCCTTGTACATCACGTGCTTGCGGATGACGGGATCGAACTTCTTGATCTCCATCTTTTCGGGCATGTTCCGCTTGTTCTTCGACGTGGTGTAGAAGTGACCGGTGCCGGCGGAGGACACCAGGCGGATCTTGTCGCGTGCGCTCTTCGCTGCCATGGGTAGCTCCTTACACCTTTTCGCCGCGTGCGCGGCAGTCCGCGAGCACCGCATCGATGCCCAGCTTGTCGATGATCCGCATGCCCTTGCTGCTCACGCGCAGCCGCACGAAGCGGTTCTCGCTCTCCACCCAGAAGCGGTGGGTGTGCAGATTGGGCAGGAAACGCCGCCGCGTCTTGCGGTGGGCGTGGGATACGTTGTTACCAGTCGCCGGGCGCTTGCCGGTCACCTGACATACTCGGGCCATCTCGGGGACTCCGGAAATTGGGTCTAGCAAAAGACGGCGGATCTTAGCCCAGTCGGCGGCCGGGCGCAAGATCATCACGGATCGTCCTGTTCCAGTGCGCACTCGCGCCGCAACGAGGGCTCGACCGTCTGATGGCGTGCCCATTGCAGTGCCTCGCCGAAGGGCATGGGGCGGGCGACCCCGAAGCCCTGGACGGCGTCGCAGCCCAGTTCGCGCAGCATGGCGAGGGTCTGGCTGTCTTCCGCGCCTTCGGCAATCACCTTCAGGCCAAGGTCGTGTGCGAGGCCCACGGCCGCGCGGGTGATCTGCTCGTCCACCCTCTGAGTGGCCATGTGGGAGACGAAGGTTTGATCGACCTTGAGGGTCGTCACCGGGAGTCGCCTCAGGTAGGCAAGAGAGGAATATCCGGTGCCGAAGTCGTCGATGGAGAGTGCGAGCCCGCGCTCTGTCAGACGCCGCAGGGCCTCGATGACTTGATCAGGATCGGCCATCAGGGCCGTCTCGGTGAACTCGATTTCCAGCGCGCAGGGCGGGAGACCGGCGGCTTCTATGCGCTCGATAATGGTTTGTGCAAAGTCGGGATCGAGGAAGTTGCGCGCCGAGACATTGATACTGACCGGGGCCTGGATGCCTTGCTCGCGCAGCACGAGGAGGTCGGCGATCGCCAGGTCCAGCACCTTGAGCGTCAGGGCGTGGATGAGCCCGGTGCGTTCGGCTTGTGCAATGAACCGGTCCGGCGGTACCTGTCCTCGGTGCGGGTGCTGCCAGCGTAACAGGGCCTCGAAGCCGCACAATTCGTCACGCCGCAGGGTGACCTTGGGCTGGTAGTACAGCTGGAACTGGTCGTCCTCCAGGGCGCTTTGCAGCTCGCCCAGAAGCTCCACGGTCTGGCGGCCGGCGTCGTTGCTGCGTCGGTCGTAGGTGCGGTAGCGCCGGCCCGACTGACTGGCCTCGTGCATCGCCATCCAGGCCTTGGTCAGCAGGCTTTGCGGGTCGTCCTGTTCGTGGAACGGAAAAGAGGACACCCCGGCGTGGGCCCCGACGTAAACCGGCAGCCCGAGCACCTCGAACGGCGCCTGCAACTCTTCCACGGCCTCCTGTGTGGTGGCCAGGCACTCCTGGCGGCTGCGGTGGGGCAGCAGCAGGGCGAAGTGGTCGTCGTGGATATGGTAGACGAGCGTGTCCGAACTCCCGGCGACGGCCTGAAGTCGTTCGGCAATCCCCATCAGCAGGGGTCTCTCCGCGGCGAAGCCCAGGGCGCTGATCGTGTCCGCATAATTGTCCATTTGCAGGCTGATCACGAATACCCGGGTCGCGGGCTGCTCCGAGCCCTCCGCCTGGGCCATCAAATGGCGGATATGCTGTTCCAGTGACTCGCGATTGGGCAGGCCGGTCACGGGGTTGTGGTAGGCCTGATCGAACAGCCGCGCTGCGTGCTGGCGCAGCTGGGAGAACAGCCAGCCGCTGAACCCGCCCAGCACCAGATAGATCCCTGCCCGCGTTGCCCAGTTGAGGGTCGGCTGTGCAATACCTTCGTCCACGTTCAGGGGCATGAGAGGCCCCAGCAGAAGCCCGGCGAGCAGGCCGAAGGCCAGTCCGCCCCACAGGCCCATCAGGGCGGCGCCCAGCAGTACCGGGATCAGGATGAAGTTGAGATAGGCCGTGCTGGTGCCGCCAGTCTGATAGACCAGCAGTGTGATGCCGGCCATCAGGATCAGGACCAGGCCCACGCCGGTCAGGCGCCAGGCGCCGGTTACCCCGAGCCAGGATTCGGGACGCCAGGGTCGGTCAAACTCCGAAAGCTGCTCCATGCGCGTTCCTTGCTGGAATGAGTTTTGTCAGCCTGTCCCTCTTTAAAAATTGATTCCCGTGAGACTGGTGAGTTCATTCCCCGGTCACTGGTGGGTGCCAGTCGCTCATGGGTGTGCGTCTGGCTGTCCCCCTTGCGAGTGGCTTGGTAGCATGCCGAATCGTACGGGTTGCGGAGTGGTGCATGGCCGATAGACGCTTGCAGGTCTTTCTTACGGTGGCGCGCCTCCTGTCCTTTACCAGGGCGGCCGAGGTCCTGCATATGACCCAGCCGGCAGTCACCTTCCAGGTGCGCCAGTTGGAGGAGCAGCTGGAGACGCGGCTGTTCGACCGTAACCACAATCGGGTGACCCTGACCGAGGCCGGGCGTCTGGTGCAGCGCTATGCCGAGCGCATCTTCGATACCTACGGCGAGCTGGAGGCCGCGCTGCGCGAGCTGAAGGGTGCTGACGGCGGGGCGATCGTGATCGGCGCGAGCATGACGGTGGCCGAGTACATGCTGCCGGCCCTGCTCGGCGCCTTCCGTCGGGCACACCCGGATATCGGTATCCGGCTGCGTGTCGGCAACACCGAGAATGTCGTCGCGATGGTTGAAGAGGGCAGTGTTGACCTGGGGATCGTCGAGGCGCCGGTGAGCCATCGCACCCTGCTGGTACAGCCCTGCACGGTGGACCAGTTGCGCCTGATTGTGCCGCCGGAGCACGAACTGGCCAGCCGCAAGAGTGTGCGGGTCGCGGAGTTCGTCGAGCAGCCATTCATATGCCGCGAGGAGGGTTCCGGGACCCGCGAGGTCATCATGGAGTACCTTGGGCGGTCCGGTTACGACCGCAATACCCTGCGCGGGTGTATGGAACTCGGCAGCCCGGAGGCCATCAAGGGCGCCGTGGCGGCGGGCATGGGCGTGTCGGTACTGTCCGAGGCCGTGGTCGCCAAGGAACTGACACTGGGCGAGCTGGCGGCGATCCCGCTGGACCCGCCGCTGGAACGCCCGATCTCGCTGGTGCATGCGCGCCAGCAGTTCCGCGTGCCGACGCTGGAGGTGCTGATGCAGTTCCTGCGCGGCTACTGCACGGGCCTGGGGCCCGGCGCTGCCGAGGGTGACCCCGCGAACACAGAATCCAATCGAATAGAAGACGCGACATGAAGAATTACTGCGTAGTGCAGCATAGCTATTCCGAGTTTCTCGGCCTGATCGAATCGCAGCTCGAAAAGCGCGATATCGGCTTTTCCTATTACCGGCCTTTTGTCGGCCAGGACCTCCCCGGGTCGGCGGCCCAGTTTGACGGCCTGTGGCTGCTCGGTGGTGCCTGGCCGACCGCGGACCATGAAGAAAACCCGCAGGTCCCCGACGAGCTGGCGCTGATTGATATCTTCCGCCGTTCGCAGCGCCCGGTCGTGGGGCTGGGCATGGGCGGGCTGCTGGTAGCCGAACAGGCTGGCGGCACCGCGCATGAGGACCCGATGTACCGGGCCCGTTTCGTGACTGCGCACAAGACCGCGGCCGGCGAGGGCGACGACCTGGCCGAGGCCCTGGACGGGCGTCGCGTGCTGCAGCTGGTCAACGGCCGCGTGGATCTGCCGGAGGGGCTGGAGCCGGTCCTGGTGGACGACGATGGTGACTGGCTGGCGGTCCGGCCGGACAAGCTGACCTACGGCCTGCTGTTCCGGCCGGAAATGAAGCCGGGCATGCTGGAAGACATCATCATGGAGGCCAAGCACAACCCGCCGCCGAACATGGGCGAGTTGCTGGGCGAGGCGCGCATGGAATGGGGTGACATGCAAAAGGTCACCGAGGACGTGATCGTTGCCCTGGTGAAGGAGCTCGGCCTGATGCAGGAGCGGCGCAAGATGCCCGTGTTCAGCCTGAAGATCGAGAACGAGTAGGCATGCTCCCTCCGATGGGCAGTCCCGGCGGGCTGGGCGGGGGCGATGTCGCCTCCGCCCTGGCCCGTGGCAAGAAGAAAAAGGACGACCCGGCGCGCGAGCTGGCCGAGATCGCGTCACGCTTGTCGCCCGAGGATCAGGCCAGCCTGCTGAAATTCGCGCGATTCCTTGAACAGGAGTCGCCGGCCCCGGCACCGGAACCGGTGCCCGAGCCGGAGCCGATTCCGCGCCCGGAGCAGGAGTCGGTGGTCAAGGCGATGCGCCGGCTGTCGGCGACCTATCACATGCTGGATCGCTCCAAGCTGCTCAACGAGACTTCGGCGCTGATGGCCCAGCATGTGATGCAGGGGCGTTCGGCGGTGGAGGTGATCGACGAGCTGGAGGTTGTGTTCCAGACCCACTACGAAAAGGTACTGGCCGAGGACCCGATGCGCCAGGGCGAGGATACTCAGGCGAACGGTGGTTCGGCTGACGGGGACGAGTCGCGATGATCGACGTCCTGCGCGAGTGGTACCGGCGGCACTTCACCGACCCTCAGGTAGTGATCCTGGCGTTCCTGCTGCTGGCGGGGTTCCTGATTATCGTCTTCGCCGGGCGCATTCTCGCGCCGCTGCTCGCTTCGCTGATTATCGCCTACCTGCTGGAGGGGGCGGTGCAAAAGCTGATACGCCTGCATGTTCCACGCCTGCTGGCGGTCACGATCGTGCTGATCGTTTTCCTGGCGCTGACGGTGGCTGCCCTCTTTAGTGTCGTGCCGCTGATGTCGGCCCAGGTGACGCAACTGGTGCGCGAACTGCCGGGCATGATCCGCGAGGGGCAGGCGCTGCTCCTGCAGCTGCCCGAGCGATATCCGCAACTGATTACGGACGAGCAGGTGCGCGATCTGATGGGCGCCATCCAGGCCGAGGCCACCATGCTGGGACAGCGCGTCGTCTCGTTCTCGCTGGCCAGCGCCCGGCATCTGGTGGATGTTGTGATCTACCTGATCGTGGTGCCGCTGATGGTCTTCTTCATGCTGAAGGACCGCGACCTGATCCTCGACTGGGTACGCAGCTTCATGCCGCGCGACTCGCACCTGGCCAGCGAGGTGTGGCGCGAGGTCAACGTGAAGATCGCCAGCTACGTGCGCGGCAAGTTCATCGAGATCCTGATCGTCTGGGCAGTGAGCTTTTTGACCTTCAACTGGTTCGGGCTGGAATACGCCGTGCTGCTGTCGTTCATGGTCGGCATCTCGGTGATCATCCCGTATATCGGGGCGGCAGTGGTGACGATCCCGGTGGCCGCGGTGGCCTACTTCCAGTTCGGGCTGTCCAGCGAGTTTGCGTGGCTGCTGATCGCCTACGGGGTGATCCAGTTCCTGGACGGCAATGTGCTCGTCCCGCTGCTGTTCTCCGAGGTGGTCAATCTGCACCCGGTCGCGATCATCGCGGCGGTGTTCGTGTTCGGTGGCATCTGGGGGCTGTGGGGCGTGTTCTTCGCGATCCCGCTGGCGACCCTTGTGCACGCGGTGATCAAGTCCTGGCCGCGCACCGACAAGCTCGAGGCCAGGCGCGAGGCGGAGCAGCAGGCCGCAACGCCCGAGCCCGCCGAAGCCGACTCCAAGTAGCCCCGCCGGGCCGGCGTTCCGCGTCTGCGCGGGAGGCCGGCGTGGCTTGCACATTCACAACAACAAGAAGAAAAACCCAGCATGACCGGTACCGAAATCCTGATGAACGTCACCCCCCAGGAAAGCCGCGTGGCCCTGGTCGACAACGGCGTTCTGACCGAACTGCACCTGGAGCGGGCCCGTCGGCGCGGGATCGTCGGCAATATCTACAAGGGTCGTGTCGTGCGCGTGCTCCCGGGCATGGACGCGGCCTTCGTGGACATCGGCCTGGATCGTACGGCCTTTCTGCATGCCTCCGACGTGGCCCCGGTGGAGCGTGAAGAGCTTAATGGCCCAGGAGTGGGCAATGGGGCGGGCAATGGCGCCGGAAACGGCGGCGGCAATGGTTCCGGCCGTGCCGAGACCATCCGCGAGTTGCTGCGCGAAGGCCAGGATGTTCTGGTGCAGGTGATCAAGGACCCCCTGGGCACCAAGGGCGCCCGGCTGACGACCTACATCACCGTGCCGTCCCGCCATCTGGTGCTGATGCCGAATCAGAGCAATGTCGGCGTATCCACGCGTATCGAGGACGAGGGCTCGCGCAGTCGTCTGCGCGAGAAGGTGGAGGCGCTGCGCGACGAGATCGCCCCGCAGCATGGCTTTATCGTGCGCACCGCGGCGGAGCTGGTGGACGACGAGGCCCTGGAAAACGACACGGCCTTCCTGAAGAAGGTCTGGGACAGCATTCAGCTCGCCGCCGCCGAGGCCAGTGCGGGGGAGGAGGTCTACGCCGACCTGCCGCTGGTACTGCGCATCCTGCGCGACATGGTCGGGGTCGAGATCGAGCGCATCCGTATCGATTCACGCGAGACCTACCAGAAGGTGTGCGAGTTCGTCGCACAGTACCTCCCGGAGCTGGTCGGGCGGATCGAGCATTACCCTGGCGAGCGCCCGATCTTCGATCTGTTCAATGTCGAGGAGGAGATTCAGCGGGCGCTGGAGCGCAAGGTCGAGCTGAAGTCCGGGGGCTACCTGATCTTCGACCAGACCGAGGCGATGACCACGGTGGATATCAATACCGGCGGTTTCGTCGGGCATCGCAAGCTGGAAGAGACGATCTTCAAGACCAACCTCGAGGCGGCCCAGGCGATCGGGCGCCAGCTGCGCCTGCGCAATCTCGGCGGGATCATCATCATCGATTTCATCGACATGCAGGACGACGAGCACAAGCGCCAGGTGATCCGCGCGCTGGAGAAGGCGCTCGAACGCGATCACGTGAAGACGCAGATCTGCGATGTCTCGCCACTGGGGCTGGTGGAGATGACGCGCAAGCGAACGCGCGAGAGCCTGGAACACCAGCTCTGCGAACCGTGTCCAACCTGTGCGGGGCGCGGCTATCTGAAGTCGGCCGAGACCGTTTGCTACGAGCTGTTTCGCGAGATCCTGCGCGAGGTACGTCAGTACGACGCGCGCGAACTGCGCGTGCTCGCCTCGCAGAACGTGATCGACCTGCTTCTGGACGAGGAATCGGCGAGCCTGGCGGAGCTGCAGAGCTTTGTCGGCATCCCGATCCGTTTCCAGGTGGAGACGCTATATACCCAGGAGCAGTTCGACGTGGTTTTCATCTAGGTGGTTTTGTTCTAGCCAGGAAAACGCTGGGTAAACGAGCCCCCAGCCAGGAACGGAGGAGGAAACGGACGGCGTGACAGCGATGCACGGGCCCAGACAGCGCAGGGGTCCCGGCACACCGGGCCGGCGGTGTTGCGGCCGGTCGGGGCTGAAATGAGAGCCCTGTCACACTCCGTTCGTGTCGCTGTTGGCGTCCTCCTGCTGCTGATTGCGCTGGCTGCGCTTGCCTTGCTGTCTCTGCGCCTGACGGTGGCCCACTGGGACGGGCTGGACGAGTGGGTGGAGACCACGGCCAGCGCACAGCTGGGCTACCCCGTTCGCACGGACGAGATCGATCTGGGCTGGTCCGGCTGGTCGCCGGCGCTGGTTGCCCGGGGCGTGCGTGTCGACCTGTCCGGCGAGGAACCGCTGCATCTCGAACGTCTGCGCCTGTCACTCAGCGCCGGTGCGACGCTGCGAAGCCGTTTTCCGTCGATGCAGATCGAAGTGGCCGGCACCGAGGTCCGGGTGGTCCGCGAGGCCGATGGCGCGATTCACGTACACGGCTACGAGGTGGGGCTGGGCGACGGCGCCTTGCTGGAGATCCCGGTGGAGCGCTGGCCGGATCTCGAGGCGAGCGAGGTGCGCGTCACCTGGGAGGACCGCGGGGCGGCGCTGGAGTCGGTCCTGGACGTGCGGCGCCTGGCCGTGCGGACGGATGCCCGGGGCCGGCTGCGAGTCTTTCTCGACGGCGCCATGCAGGGGGCGGCCGACGGTGACTTCATCCTGGGGGTGGAGGTGCCGGACGCGACCGCCCGCGACGCGCGTTTCTTCCTCGATACCGAACCGGTGGCACTGGGCGCCTGGTCTCCCTGGCTGGTGCGCCTGGGCTGGGAGCCGCCTCCTGGCACGACCGCTCTGCGCCTGTGGGGCGAGATCGACGATGGCCGTGTGGTCGCGCTGCGCGGCGAGCACGACACCCAGCTGGACGGAGCCGGGGGCGAGCCGGGGGGCGCCTTTGGTCATCGCTTCGACTGGCGGGTGCGCGGCGCCGCCCATGAATCCAACTGGACCGCGACGCGCCCGGGGTCGGGCGATCTGCGCCTGCGCTATACGCTCGGGGGGGAACCCGAGGCCCTGATCGTCGAGGCGCTGGAACTCGCGGCGCGGGACCTGGAGGTGGAGCCCTATGCGCCGCTGTTGTTCCTGGTAGAGCAGCGCGCGCCCGAGCTGGCCGCCCCCCTGCGCGAGGTGCGCCCGCGCGGACGGCTCGGCGATGCCTGGGTGCGGGCGCGGCATGACGGGGAACGCCTGGAGCCGGCAGAGGGGCTGGCGCAACTGCGCGATCTGCAATGGCATGCGGGCGATTACGGGCCGGGCGTGCAGGGGGTCGACGGGGAGGTCTCCTGGCGCGAGGGCGGGTTGGAGCTCGACCTCGACAGCCGCAATGTGCGCTTCGAGATGCCGACCCTGTTTGATGACCCCCTGTGGGTCGAGACGGTGCGCGGGCGGCTGCGGGCCGAGCGCAGCGAGGCGGGTGACTGGCGCATCGCCGGGGAGGGGCTCGATGTCGCGAACGAGCACGCGGCGGCGCGCGGACGCATGCGGCTGTTGTTCGACGGACACGAGTCGGGCCCGCGCGTGGACCTGGCGCTGGATATCCTGCGCGCCGACGGCGACTACACCCAGCGTTATCTGCCCATTCATTTGTTGCCGTCCAATACCTACCAGTGGCTGGCGGAGAGCATCCAGACGGGGGTCTCCGACGGGGGCGGTATGGTCTATCGCGGCCGTGGCCGCGACTTCCCGTTTACGGATCAGTCGGGTGTGTTCGACCTGTGGGCGGATATCGAGGAAGGCCGGCTCGATTACGAGCCCGGCTGGCCGGTGGCGGAGGACTTGCGCGGGCGCCTGCTGTTCCACAACGCGAGTTTCCGCGCGACCGATGTCTCGGGACGCATCCTCGATACGGCGGTCCACGGCACCGAGGTGTGGATCGACGACATGATGGACACCCCGGTCCTGGAAATCGAAGGGACGGGCGACGGCACCGCACAGGACCTGCTGCTGTACCTGCGTCAGGCCGGGTTGCTGGAGGACGCCGCCGAGATTCGCGATGCGGCCATGATCGAGGGGCCCACGCGTCTGGCCCTGGGCATTACCCTGCCGCTCGACGAGGACCGCCTGCAGGATGTCCGTGTGCAGGGACGGCTGGACCTGCTGCATACGCGGGCCGAAGTCGCCGGCTGGCCGACCGGCTTCGAGGCCGTGGAGGGTGCGGTGCATTTTGATACCCACGACCGGGTATGGGCCGATGATGTGCAGGCACGAGTCCATGGAGAGTGGATCAATGTCAGCGCCGACTGGCCGCTGAACGGCGAGGAGGCCACGATTCGCGCCCATGGCCCCCAGCCGCTGGAACCGTGGCTGGAGGAGATACCCGCCCTGCAGCCATATCTGGAGGGGCGCGCGACCTGGGATGCGACCCTGCGGCTGGGGGATGCCATCGATGGCGTGCGTCTCGACCTGAGCTCGGATCTGGTCGGCGTCGGGATCGACTGGCCCAGCCCGATTGGCAAGGAACCCGATGAGCGGCGCCCACTGGAGGTAACGCTCCCGTTCGGTCACAGCCGGGCGGGCATCGGGCATGTGCGGCTGGGCGAGACCTTGCGGGCCCACCTGCGCCTGAGCCCAAGTCAGGCACCGGACGACCCGGCTGCGCGCGGGGTGGATCCACAGACCGCTGCGGCCGGAACGGACGTGCAGGCCATGGCGCTGGAGATAGGCATCCCGGCCGCAACCCTGCTCTCGCTTCCGGGCGAGGGCCTCTCGGTGCGGGCGCGGTTGCCGGAGCTGGAGGTCCAGCCCTGGCTGGAGGCGCTGGCCGAGGCGCCCTGGGCGCGGGATGTGGATCTGGGGGATGTGGAAGCCGCAGATGGCAGCGGCGGCCTCAGCCTGCAGCGGATCGAGCTGGACGTGCGCGATCGTATCCGCTGGGGCGAGCTGGAGATCCCGGGTACGCGCCTGCAGGGGCAGCGTCGTGACGAGGGCTGGGACCTGGAGGCCCAGTCTGCCTGGCTGGCGGGAAGCGCCTCCTGGCGTGCGTCCGGCGATGGCCGTGACCGCTGGCAGGCGCGCCTGCGTCATTTGATCCTCGAGGACGTGGAATTTGATGGCGAGCCGGACAGCGATACGACCGTTCGGGCTGTCGAGGGAGGGGGGCTGGAGGACCCGCGGGAGTGGCCGGGGGTGGATCTGATCCTGGACCGGCTGCAAGTCGGCGAGTACCGCCTGGCCGATGTCCACCTGGCACTGGAGCCCGTGGACCAGGGTCTGCGGGTGGAGAGCCTGCGCGCCCGCGGCCCGGACGGCGATTTGCGGGCGCAAGGGACTGGCCATTGGCATGTCCTCGCCGACGGACGGCCCGACAGCCGTCTGGATGTCCGGCTGTCTGGTGATGACTGGGGAGGGGCCCTGTCATCGGCACGGCTCTCCCGCGCACTGGTGGGGGGCGAGGGGGAGGGTCGACTGGACCTGTCCTGGCCTGGTCCGCTGTATGCACCGCGCCTGGCGTTACTGGTCGGGACGATGGAGCTGGAACTCGAAGATGGCCGCCTGGCGGATGTCGAGCCGGGGGCAGGGCGCCTGCTGGGGCTGGTGAGTCTGGATGTGTTGCCGCGACGTCTGCGGCTCGATTTCCGTGACGTGTTCACGGAAGGACTTTCGTTCGATCGGCTGGAGGCGACCGCGACGCTGCAAGATGGCAATCTGCACGTCCCCGATCTGGAGATGCGGGGCCCATCCGCGCGCGTACGACTGAGCGGTCGCACCGGCCTGGTCGCGCGCGATTACGATCACCACATCGTGGTGGTGCCGAGTCTGCGTACCGCACTGCCGATCGTCGGGGCCCTGGTCGGCGGTCCGGTAACCGGGGTGGTGGTACTGTTGGCGGAACGAGTGCTGGGGATTGGGGATCAAATCGAAGAGGCCGCTCGCGTGGAATATCGCGTCACCGGTCCGTGGGACGACCCGGAGGTGCAGACCCTGGTTCAGCCCGCCACTGACAACGACGACTAGCGGATGTACCGATGACACAGGTAGCGGCAATACAGATGGCCTCCGGGCCTCAGCCCCAGGCAAACCTGCTGGAGGCCAAGCGCCTGCTGCAGGAGGCCGCGGACAAGGGGGCCCGTCTGGCGGTGCTGCCTGAGAACTTCGCGTTCATGGGGATGCAGGAGTCGGACATCCTGGGCATCGCCGAGGTCGCCGACGGGGCGGGGCCGCTGCAGGCCTTCCTCGCCGAGCAGGCCCGTCGCCTGGGGTTGTGGATTGTCGGTGGCACCGTGCCGCTACAGACCGAGGACGGGGGGCGCGTGCGCTCCGCCTGCCTGGTGTTCGACGACCAGGGCCAGCAGGTCGCACGTTACGACAAGATCCACCTGTTCGACGTGCAGTTACCAGACAGCAGCGAGGCCTACACGGAATCGAAAGTATTCGAACGGGGCGACGAGGTGGTGGTCGTGGATACCCCTGTGGGGCGCATGGGGCTCGCGATTTGCTATGACCTGCGCTTCCCGGAGCTGTTTCGGGCCCTGCTGGACCAGGGGGCTGACTGGGTCGCGCTGCCGGCGGCGTTTACCGCGCAGACCGGCCAGGCTCACTGGGATGTCCTGCTGCGTGCCCGCGCGATCGAGAACCAGTGCTATATGCTTTCGTCGGCCCAGGGCGGGTTCCACGTGAACGGTCGCGAGACCCATGGGCACAGCGCCCTGGTCGACCCTTGGGGCCGGGTCGTGAATCAGTTGCAGCGCAACCCGGGTGTGCTGCTGGCCGATCTGGATCATGCCCAGGTCGAGCGCATCCGCACCGTGTTCCCCACCATCGAACATCGGCGCCTGGCCTGCCCGGGGACGGTCTAGTCCGAATGTCTGCGGCGGGCATAACCGCGTGGCGCGCGGGCTTGAAAGCCCGGCGCGGGCCCCAAGCTCCATACTGAACGCATTCCTGAACCCCGAGGATTCCATGATCGACAGCCTTGCCCAACAAACCCTGCTCGACCCGGCCGGTCTGGGCGACCACGAGCTGACCACCCTGCTCGGCACGACCTTTGGCCGCGGCGTGGACGGGGGCGACTGCTACTTCCAGTTTGCCTGCCAGGAGGGCTGGTCGCTGGAGGACGGCATCGTCAAATCGGCCAGCTTCAATATCGAGCGCGGCGTGGGTATCCGCGTGGTGCGTGGCGAGCAGACCGGTTTTGCCTATTCGGACGACATCGCGATGCCGGCACTGCTGGATGCGGCCCGCACCGCGCGCAGCATCGCCGATGCGGGCCAGAGCGGGCGGGTCGCGGTCGCGAGCCGCATGCCGACTCGTCCGGCGCTGTACGCCCCCGAGAATCCGATGGACTCGCTGGACGAGCAGTCCAAGATCGACCTGCTCAAGGAAGTGGACGCCGCAGCACGCGCCGCCGATCCGCGCGTGACCCAGGTGATGTGCTCCCTCGCCGGGGTGCACGAGGTCGTTCTGGTACTGAATGCGCGTGGCGAGTTGACCACCGATGTACGCCCGCTGGTCCGCCTGAGCGTTCAGGTGATCGCCCAGCAGGGGGATCGCCGCGAATCCGGTAGCTCCGGGGGCGGCGGCCGCTTCGGTTATCGCTACTTCCTCGAGAATGACCGCGCGGCTGGCTATGCCCGCGAGGCGGTGCGCCAGGCCCTGGTGAATCTGGAGGCGCGTGACGCGCCGGCCGGCACGATGAAGGTCGTGCTGGGCCCCGGTTGGCCCGGTGTGCTGCTGCACGAGGCGATTGGCCACGGCCTGGAGGGCGACTTCAACCGCAAGGGGACCTCGGCCTTTTCCGGGCGTATCGGCGAGCGGGTGGCCGCAAAGGGCATCACCATCGTCGACGACGGCACGCTGGAGGGGCGCCGCGGTTCGCTGAACGTGGACGACGAGGGCACTGCTACGCAACAGACCGTGCTGATCGAGGACGGTATTCTGCGTGGCTACATGCAGGACGAGATGAATGCCCGACTGACGGGCGTCCAGTCGACCGGCAACGGCCGGCGCGAATCCTACGCCCATCTGCCGATGCCGCGCATGACCAATACCTACATGCTGGCGGGCGAGGCTGACCCGGAGGAGATCCTCGCCTCGGTGGAGGACGGCCTGTATGCGGTCAACTTCGGCGGCGGGCAGGTGGACATCACCTCCGGCAAGTTTGTCTTCTCCGCCTCCGAGGCCTATCGCGTCGAGAAGGGCAGGGTGACCTACCCGGTCAAGGGCGCGACCCTGATCGGCAACGGCCCGGACGTGCTCACCCGCGTCTCGATGGTGGGCAACGACATGCGCCTGGACCCCGGGGTGGGGACCTGTGGCAAGGAAGGACAAGGCGTGCCGGTAGGCGTGGGGCAGCCCACCCTGCGTATCGACGGCATGACCGTGGGGGGCACCCAGGCGGCCTGACGCCGGCCCGGCGTGCCCGCGGACGAGCAGCGACAAGGAGGCTTAGATGAAGCTGGATTTTCTGGATCAGGAACATTCCCTGCCCGAGGGACACGGCCACGACAAGATCGTGCAGTGGCATGTCTTCCGCGACCGCGAACGGGCCGAGCATTTCGCCGATCACGTCGAGCTGGGCGAGGGCCAGGAATTGGTTGGTGGCTGGACCCGTGACAGCGTTGGCAAGCTCTACTGGGTCGGCGTGCACGTCGAGGACCTGGAACGCTGGGGCAACGTTGGCGCCGTACACAAGCACACGGGCCGCCCCTCCTGAAGCCCCGCGGGGCTTCGCACACCACGGCGGGCCGGGATGAACCCGGCCCGCCGATTCTGTTGATCTGAAGGCAAACGGACGTCTGTATGAGCACATCCCCCGAACGCATGGCGCCGGATCTCGAGATCCAGGCCCTGTCCCATTCCGCCGACTCCCTGCAGGATCGCGTCCAGCGGACCCTGGACGTGGCCCGCGCGCAGGGGGCTTCGGATGTGCAGGCGGTGGTCAGCCACAGCGTCGGTCTGGAGCTCTCCGTGCGCAAGGGCGAGATCGAGACGCTGGAGTACGAACGCGACCAGAGCCTGTCGCTGATTGCCTACTTCGGCCAGTCGAAGGGGGCCGCCTCGACCACCGATTTCGGCGAGCAGGCCCTGCTGGATACGGTCGAGGCCGCCTGCCGCATCGCGCGCTACACCGAGCCGGACCCCTATGCCGGGATGCCCGATCCCGCGCTCAAGGCCGGGGAGTGGGATGACCTGGACCTCGACCACCCCTGGGACTGCGATGCCGAGCAGGCGACCGAACTTGCGCGTGCGATCGAGGCCGCGGGCTTTGCCGCCGATTCGCGGATCGAGAACTCCGAAGGCGCGAGCGTCAGCACCCGCCGGGCGATCGCCTTTCTCGGCGACTCGCAGGGCTTCATGGGCGGGTATCGCAGTACGCGTCACTCGATGTCCTGTGCCCTGGTGGCGCGCGACGATGCCGGCATGCAGCGCGACTATGCCTACACCGTGGCCCGCCACGCGGCGGATCTCGACGCCTGCGAGGCTATCGGGCGTCAGGCCGCCGAGCGCACCGTGCGGCGCCTGGGCGGGCGCAAGCTTTCCACGCGCAGCTGCCCGGTGCTGTTTGCCCCGGAGATGGCGCGCACGCTGATCGGCAGCTTTACCCGCGCGATCTCCGGCCCCGCACAGTACCGCCACAGCTCGTTCCTGCTGAATGCGGTCGGGGAGTCCGTGTTTCCCGACTGGATGCAGATCGAGGAACGCCCGCTGACGCCGCGCGCGCTCGGCAGTGCCCCGTTTGATGGCGAGGGCGTGCGTACGCGCAACCGTCCTCTGGTGTCTGATGGCGTACTGCAGAGCTATACCCTGGACAGCTACGCTGCCCGGCGCCTGGGGCTGGAGAGCACTGGCAACGCGGGTGGGGCGCGCAACGTGACCGTCAAACCGGGCGAGCGGGACTTTGCCGCCCTGCTGGCCGAGATGGGCACGGGCTTTCTGGTGACCGAACTGATCGGCCAGGGTGTGAACGCGGTAACCGGCGACTATTCGCGCGGGGCGGCCGGCTTCTGGGTGGAGAATGGCGAGATCCAGTACCCGGTGGAAGAGATCACCATCGCCGGCAATCTCAAGGACATCTACCAGCGCATCGTCGCGGTGGGGACCGACGTCGATCGCCGGGGCAACATCCACACCGGCTCGATCCTGGTCGAATCGATGACCGTCGCCGGCGACTGACGACAGCGGCGCGCCCTGTCGTTTTCTGCTTCGCCTGGCCGCGACCCGGGCTCGGCCCGGGACCGGTGTTACCGGAATTTCTTTCGTGGTTAACTTGGCTCTGTTCACGGCCAGGGCGTTTTGTTGACGTTGATACCCTTCTTTCACCCGCGTACCCATGCTTCCGGACGCTATTCGTTCGCGGTGATCGTACTGGTTTTTGGCGGCGTGCTGACGCTGCTCGCGGCGCTTCAGGTCAAGCAGGTGCTGGATGCCGAGGCGACTGATCGCTTTGCGTTCGCCGCCGATCAGGTGACGATCCGGATCGAGGAGCGACTGGATGCCTACGCCCTGGTGCTGCGCGGGGCCGCAGGATTGTACGATGCCTCCGAGGAGGTCACGCGCGAGGAGTGGCGCGACTACGTGCGCAAGCTCCGGGTATCCGACACCCTCGAGCGCGTGCAGGGGATCGGTTTTTCACGCCTGTTGCGGCCCGACGAGTTGGCCGCACACATCGAGGAGATTCGGGTCGAGGGCTTCCCGGACTACACCGTGTTTCCGCCGGGTCCGCGCGAGACCTACTCCTCGATCGTCTACCTCGAACCTTTCGACGCCCGCAATCAGCGGGCCTTCGGCTATGACATGTTCTCGGAGCCGGTGCGCCGCGAGGCGATGACCCAGGCCCGGGATACCGGGCGTGCGGCGCTGACCGGGCGTGTGCAGCTGGTGCAGGAGACCGAGGAGGACGTGCAGGCCGGTACGCTGATGTACGTGCCCATCTATCGCATGGATATGCCCATCGATACGCCGGGGCAACGGGCCGAGGCCCTGAAGGGCTGGGCCTACAGTCCGTACCGCATGACGGACCTGATGACCGGCATCCTTGGTGACTGGGAACTGATGGAGGGCGAGGGCGTTGGGCTGCGCATCTATGACGGGCCCCAGGTGGATGACGACCGCCTGCTGTTCAGCAACAGCGGCATCGACTCGGAGGTCCCCAGCCGGTTTGCCCAGTCCCGCGAGATCGAGTTCAACGGCCGCATCTGGCGGCTGCAGTTCGATCACCAGGACCCGGATGCGGCGGTGGCCTACACCAGCGCCTGGGGCACGCTGGTGGCCGGGCTGGCGCTGAGCGGCCTGCTGTTCGGGCTGATCCTGTCGATCTCCGGCACCCGGGTGCGCGCCGAGGAGATCGCCCGGCGCCTGACCGACGAGCTCCGCGGGCAGGAGCAGCAGCTGCGCGAGAGCGAATTTCGCTGGCGCTTTGCCCTGGAGGGTTCGCGCAGTGGCCTCTGGGACTGGGATATCGCGCGGGACACGCTCTACTTCTCGCCCCGCTGGCGCGAAATCATGGGGGTGGTCGAGGCCGAACTCGGGGCTTCCCTGGAGGAATGGGAACGGCGCATCCATCCGGATGAAAAGGAGTCGGTGAAGGCCGCGCTGCGGGCCTATCTCGAGGGCCGGCGCGAACGCTACGTCCAGGAGTACCGGGTCCGGCACGCGGATGGTCACTGGATCTGGCTCGAGGATCGCGGCCTGATCGTCAGTCGCGATGCGGAGGACCGCCCGTTGCGGATGATCGGTACCTGCACCGACATCAGCGACCGCAAGAACGACGAGCTCGCCCTGCGCGCGGCCCATGCCGAGTCACAGCGCTTCCGTGATGCGCTGGACTATGTCTCCTCCTACATTTACATGAAGGACCCGCAGGGCCGATACACGTTTGCCAACAAGCCCTGCCTGCGCCTGTTCGGCGCGACGGAGGAGGATCTGCCCGGCAGCACCGACAGCCGTTTCTTCCCTCCAGACACGGTGCGTCGGTTGCGCAAGATCGACCACCGTGTGCTGGACGGTGACCAGACCACCGAGGAGATCGAGGTCATCGAGGAGGATGGCGGCCGCCGAGTGTATCTGGAGATCAAGACCCCGATCCGGGACGACAACGAGCCGGGCCAGATCATTGGCCTGCTGGGGATCTCGACTGATATCACCACCCTCAAGGAGCACGAGCGGCAGCTGGAACGGATCGCCCATTTCGATGCACTGACCGGTCTGCCCAATAGGGTGCTTCTGGCGGATCGCCTGCAGCAGGCCATGGCCCGCTCGCGGCGCCATGGCGAGCACCTGGCGGTCGTCTATCTGGACCTCGACGGGTTCAAACGAATCAACGACACCTTCGGGCATGCGGCCGGGGACCGGATGCTGGTGGAGGTCGCTGCGCGCATGAAGGCGGTCATGCGCTCGGAAGACACCCTCTCCCGCCTGGGTGGGGACGAGTTCGTCGCGGTGCTGATCGACGTCGGCGATCTGCACGGCTGCGAGGCCCTGCTGCAGCGGCTGCTGCAGGCGGCCGCGGAACCCATGCTGCTGGAAGACGACCGGTTGCAGGTCTCCGCCAGCCTCGGGGTGACCTTCTACCCGGAGGCGGACCAGGACCTGGATGCAGACCAGCTTCTGCGTCAGGCCGATCAGGCGATGTATCAGGCGAAGCTGTCGGGCAAAGGGCGCTTCCATGTGTTCGATGCCGAGCGCGACCGCTCGGCGCGCAGCCACCACGAGACCATCGAAGACATCCGCCGCGCGCTGGGGAACGAGGAATTCGTCCTGTTCTATCAGCCCAAGGTGAATATGCGCAGCGGCACGGTCATCGGGTTCGAGGCCCTGATCCGCTGGCAGCACCCGGAGTATGGCCTGCTGTCGCCCGGGGATTTCCTGCCCGAGATCGAGGACCATCCGCTGGCCGTTGATCTCGGCGAGTGGGTGATCGACCGGACCCTGCAGCAGCTGCGGGCCTGGGAGACCGTCGGGCTGTCCACACAGGTCAGTGTCAACATCGCGGCCTACCAGTTGCGCCAGCCGAACTTCGTCGAGCGCCTGGAGCGGCTGCTGCAGCACCATCCGGATCTCGCGCCCGGGCGCCTGGAGTTGGAGGTCCTGGAGACCAGTGCGCTGGGCGACATGGTGGAGATCTCCCGCCGCCTGGAGGGTTGCCGGGCCCTCGGGGTGGGCGTGTCGCTGGACGACTTCGGCACCGGCTACGCCTCGTTGACCTATCTCAAGCGCCTGCCGGCGGGGATGGTCAAGGTCGATCAGAGCTTCATCGGCGATATTCTGGATGATCCCGAGGATCTGGCGATTCTGGACGGGGTCCTGAGCCTGGCCGGCGCCTTCGGCCGGGAGGTGATCGCAGAGGGGGTGGAGACCATTGCCCATGGCGACATGCTGCTGGGCATCGGTTGCGATCTGGCCCAGGGCTACGGCATTGCGCATCCCATGCCGGCGGACCGGATCCCGGCGTGGGTGAACGAGTGGCAGCCACCGGCCCACTGGACGGACCTGGCTCGGATCCACCGCGAGGCCATGCCTCTGATGTATGCCGCAGTCGCCCACCGGGCCTGGGTCATGCGTGCGGAGGCCTATCTGCAGGGGCAGACTTCTCAGCCGCCGTTATTGGCCGAGGATCGGGACGGATTCGTTCGCGGCCTCGAGCGTGCGGGCTCGCGGCGGGTGGACGAGGCCGAGGCCCTGCTTCAGAGGCACCAGGAGGTCCATGACCTGGCCGGCGAGCTGTTCGCCCTGCGTGAACGCGGTGAGGATAGCCGGGCTCTGGCGCGCCTGCACGAACTGCATGCGGCCCGCGATCGTCTGTTGGACGAACTCTCGGCGTATCTGCACTCGGTCCACGCGGGTTAGAGAAGCACTGATCCAAGTACAAGTCGCATCGGTGCCCGGGTTTTCCGAGGCAAGGCGTCTCGTGGAGCGCGTTACCCGCCCATTGTTGATCAAAAACGGGTGTGCGCACGGTGCTGCGGCTCCCTTGTGCAGATCGATTGCACGGTAGTCACCGCGCCTTGTTCGCACGCGAAAGCGACTCAAGTGCGAGCATGTGCATTGCTCAGTGTTTCCCTGGCGGACGCTCTTTGCGCCGCCGATGGCCACGCTGCGCCTTATTGGCTGCAGGCGGTCTGCCAGGTGCGTACCCGGAAGGGGTCGCGGGTCTCGTCGAGGCGCGCGATCGTCATTGTCCTGCCCCAGACGCAGCCACTGTCCAGTGACAGCCAGCCGGGTCCTCGGCGGTGACCGAGCGCGGCCCAGTGACCGAACACCAGGGACCAGCCTTCGCTTGGGCGGCCCGGCCAGGCAAACCACGGTGTCAGCGTTTCCGGGGCATCTTCCGGTGGCCCATTGCCTGAGAATTCCAGTCCGCCATCGGGCATCAGGTAGCGCATGCGGGTAAAGGAGTTGATCGTGAAGCGAAGGCGATCATATCCGGCCAGCTCCGGGTCCCAGTGGGCAGGCTCGTCGCCGTACATCACCTCGAACAGGGCATGGCGTCGCGCGGGGTCGCGCAGCTCGGCCTCCACCCGCCGGGCCTCGGTCTGCGCGGTTTCGAGATCCCAGCCCGGCGCAATGCCGGCATGCACCAGGGTCCAGCCAGCGTCGGAATCCGTGTGCAACAGGGGACGCTGCGCCAGCCAATCCAGCAGCTCGGCGGCATCCGGGGCGTCCAGCACGGGGCGCAGGGTGTCCTTGTTGCCGGGGGTGCGGACACCCTCGGCCGTGGCCAGCAGGTGCAGGTCGTGATTGCCCAGCACGGCGGTCGCGGCATCGCCCAGGGCGCGTACGTAGCGCAGGCAGCCAAGCGAGTCTGGTCCCCGGTTGACCAGGTCACCCACCAGCCACAGGTGATCCGTGGCGGGGTCGAAACGGACCTGCTCCAGCAGGCGTTCCAGCGGGTCCAGGCAGCCCTGGAGGTCACCAACCGCGTAAAGGGCCATGCCCTGGCCTAGTGAAGCGTACGGGGTACGGAGAGGGTGAAGGGCGGGATCGGCGCCTCGAAGGTGTTGCCGCGTTCGTCCTGCATGCCGTAGCTGCCCTCCATGGTGCCGACGGGTGTCTCGATTACCGTGCCGCTGGTGTACTCGAAGCTGTCCCCCGGCTCGATGCGTGGCTGCTCGCCCACCACGCCCTCGCCGCGCACCTCCTGCGTCTGGTCGCGGCCATCGCGGATGATCCAGTGGCGGTTCAGCAGTTGCACGGTCAGCGCGCCGGAGTTACGGATCGTGATGTGGTAGGCGAACACGTAGCGGTCGTCGTCGGGCTCCGACTGGTCCTCGACATAGGCCGTGGCGACCTCGATCTCGATGGCGTGTTCTTCGGTTTCGCGGGGCGAATTCATTCGGTTGCAGCTCCTGTCTGGAACCAGGCGCTGACGGCAGCGCCCAGCAGGCCGGGTTCAGGGTGCATGATAAGGGACACGGGCAGTCGCTCAAGCAAGTGGGTCATCGGTGGGCGATTATGCAGGGCCCGCAGAAACGTCGTGTCCTGGAAGTAATCGGCCCAGCGCGGGGCGATCCCGCCGGCCAGGTATAGCCCACCGGTGGGCAGCGCAGTCAGGGCCATGTCGGCTAGTTGTCCCGCATAGATCGTTACAAAACGCTGGACGACCGCGAGGGCCGCCGCGTGGCCGGCATCGGCCAGGTCACTGATGGCGGCGGCCGGGTCGGCCGCGGTCAGCGCCCGCGCCAGCTCGCCATCGTCCCGGCGTGCCAGTTCAAAGCGTGCAATGCGTGCAATGCCGCGGCCGCTGAGCAGGTGCTCGCGGGTGCAAAGCCCTTCCTCGGCGCTGACGAACGCCGCGAGTGCCGCCTCGTTGGCGTCGGCCGGGGAAAAGCGTGCGTGCCCCCCTTCGCCGGGATGGATGGCGGGCTGCTGGCGCGGGCCGACCAGGCAGGTCCCGAGACCCGTTCCGGCCCCGACCACCAGGCGCAAACCCTCTGGATCGGCCGCTGCGTTCTGCAGGGTGATCCGGTCTCCGGGTTCCAGGGCATCCAGGCAGGCGCCGACAGCGGCGAAATCGTTGATCAGGGCGACCGGGATACCCAGTGCCTGTTCGAGGGCATACGCATCCAGTTCGGGCCAGTCGAGGTTGGTCGCGCGGGCCCGACCGCTCTGAACGGGGCCGGCCAGGGCCAGTCCGGCAGCGGCCAGCGGCTCGGCCGGTTCGACCTCGTTGCGCCAGACCTCGAGGATGTGGTCCAGGTCGGGAAAGTCGCGGCTGGGGTAGCGGCGGATGTCGTGCAACGACCAGTGCGCGCCGCTGCGGCGCGCACGTGCGACCCGGGTGCGGGTACCTCCGATGTCGGCCACCATGAAGTCCATGGGTCCATCATAGCGGATCGCGGTCCGCTGGCGGGGCCGGTCAGCTGGGCGCGACCATTCGCGCCAGCGCTGCGAAGCCGTGGACGTCCACGGTCTCCGGGCGGGCGCCCGGGTCCAGATCGGCGGCCTCGATCCGGGAGGCATCCACCAGCCCGGACAGCCCCCGCCGCAGGGTCTTGCGGCGGTTGGAGAAGGCCTGGTTCACGACCTTTGCGAACGCCGGATACAGTGCGCTGTCCACCAGCGGCGCCTCCAGTGGTGTGATGCGCACGACCGCGGAGTGGACCTTGGGCGGCGGGTGGAAGGCGCCGGGGGGAACCCCGAACAGCGACTGGGCCCGGGCGCGCGCCGCGAGCATGACCGTCAGTCGGCCGTAGGTCTTGCTGCCGGGGGCGGCGGTCATGCGCTCGACCACTTCGCGCTGCAGGAGGAAATGCATGTCGCGGATGGCCTCCATCTGGTCGAGCAGGTGGAATAGCAGGGGGGTCGAGATGTTGTAGGGCAGGTTGCCCACGACCCGCCAGCCACCCTCCGGTGTCGGGCCAAGGCTTGCCAGGTCCAGATCCAGCGCGTCGCCCACATGGAGCTCCAGGCGCTCCGGGGCAAAGGCGGCGCGCAGACCAGCCGCCAGGTCACGGTCAATCTCCACCGCGACCAGACGATTCAGGCGCTCCAGCAAGGCGCCCGTCAGGGCCCCCCGGCCGGGGCCGATCTCCAGCACCGGGTCGTCGGGGTGCGGGGCGATCGCGCCGACGATGCGCGCGAGCACGGCCTGATCATGCAGGAAGTTCTGGCCGAACCGCTTGCGGATCGGCGGCAGCGCGCTACCCATGTGCGGCATCACCCATGGGCGTGCGCGGCCTGTGCCTGCAGGCGATGGCGGGCCAGTTCCCGAGCCAGGCCCTCGGCCGCGAGGAAGCTGCCGACCTCTGCGCGGCCGCTGCCGGCCAGGTCGAGGGCCGTGCCGTGATCGACCGAGGTGCGCACGAAGGGCAGCCCCAGGGTCACGTTGACTGCGTGCCCGAATCCTGCGTGCTTGAGTACCGGGAGCCCCTGGTCGTGATACATCGCCAGTACCGCATCGACCTCGGCGAGGGCGCGCGGGGTGAAGGCGGTATCCGCGGGCAGCGGCCCGCGCAGGTCCAGGCCCTCGGCGCGCAGCCGGTCGAGCGTGGGGGTGATGACCTCGATCTCCTCGCGCCCCAGTACACCGTCCTCGCCGGCGTGCGGGTTCAGTCCGCACACGCCGATGCGCGGGCGTTCGATTCCGAAGTCCTCGGCCAGATCGTGGTGCAGTACGCGGGCGACCGCCTCGATGCGCTCCGGCGTGATCGCGTCGGGGACGTCGCGCAGGGACAGGTGGGTAGTCACCAGTGCGACCCGCAGGGATTCGGTGGCCAGCATCATCACGGGCATGGGCGCGCCGGCGCGTTCGGCCAGCCACTCGGTATGACCACTGAACGGGATGCCGGCACGGTTGATCACGCCCTTGTGCACCGGGCCGGTGACCATCGCGTCGAAGGTGCCATCGAGACAGCCATCGGCGGCGGCGGCGAGCATTGCCAGTACGCCTTCGGCGTGCCGGGGGTCGAGGGTGCCCGTCTGCACCGGGCCGCCGGCCGGGACCGCGACGATCTCCAGGGCCCCGCGCGGCGTAGCGGTGCGCGGTCGTTCGGGGTCGAAGGGGATCAGTTGGATCGACCGGCCCAGTTGCTGCGCCCGCTGCTCGAGTACATCTGGGTCCCCGATGGCGACGCGCTGGGCGCCACCGCCAGGCTCGTGGGCCAGGGCAATCAGCAGATCTGGCCCGATCCCGGCTGGCTCGCCGGCGGTCAGTGCCAGACGCGGGATTGCACCCGGCGTCCGGGCGTCAGGAGCCGAAGCCGTCAACGCGGTACTCGACATAGGCCTCGTCGCGCAGGCGCCGCATCCACAGCTCGATCTCTTCCTCGCGCTTGCGGTTTTGCAGGATCTCGCGGGCACGGGCGCGGATCTGCTCGCGCGAGGTGTCGACCTCGCGGTGGTCGAGGACCTCGATGATGTGCCAGCCGAACTGGCTCTCCACCGGCTCGCTGATCTCGCCCGGCTGCAGGGCGTTCATCGCCTCCTCGAACTCGGGCACTAGCTCGCCGGGGCTGATCCAGCCGAGCTGGCCGCCCTGGGCAGCGGAGCCGGGGTCGTCGGAGTTCGCGCGGGCCAGGGCCTCGAAGTCGCTGCCCTCGCGGATGCGGTTGTACAAGGACTCGGCCTGGCGGCGGGCCTCCTCGTCGCTGCGGACCTGGTCCGGGCTGATCAGAATGTGGCGTACCTGCGTCTGCCGGACGCGGGTCTGGTCGCCCCCTTCGCGGTCCACCAGCTTCATGACGTGGAAGCCATTCGGCGAGCGCAGCACGTCGCTGATCTCGCCGGTGCGCATCAGCACGGCCTCGCGGGCGAATACGGAGGGGATTTCGCCGGCGGTGCGCCAGCCGAGGTCGCCGCCCTCCAGGGCATCCGGGGCATCGGATTCGGAGATGGCCACACTGGCGAAGTCCTCACCCTCGCGCACCCGCTGGCGCAGTTCGCGGGCCTTTTCGCGCGCAGTGGCGATCTGGCTGGAGTCCGCGCCGCGCGGCAGCGAGACCTGGATGTGCGCGATGCGATAGCGCACGCCGCGGTCGATGGCGCCGCTTTCCGAGGCGATCAGGTCCGCGATTTCCTGGTCGCTGACGCGAATCTGGTTGTCGACCTGGCGACGCTGCAGCTGGTTGACGGTCAGTTCGTTGCGAATCTGTTCGCGGAAGGCGTTGAAGTCGACGCCGTCCTGCAGCAGGGCCTGACGCAGCTGCGGCAGGTTCATGCGGTTTTCGCGCGCGATGTTCTCCATCGCCCGGTTCAGGGTCATCTCGTCGATGTTGATGCCGACCCGCTCGGCCTCCTGCAGCTGAACGCGCTCGACGATTAGCCGTTCCATGACCTGCCGGGCGAGGGTGTCACGATCCGGCGGGCGGGTGCCGCGCTCCATCATTTGCTGGGCGACCAGGTTCATGCGCTCGACCAGTTCGCGCTGGGTCACCACGTCGTCGCCGACCACGGCGAGGATGCGATCGGTGAATTGATCCCCCTCCGGTGGCGTGATGGGCGCGGCCGGCGCACCGGCCTCGGAGGCGGCCCCCGGGGTGACCGGGGCCTCGACGGCGTCCTCGGGCTGTTCGCCGCCGGGAACCTGCGCCTGTGCGGACAGGCCGAGGCTCATAAGCACGGCGCCCAGTAGCGGGAGCCAGGAGGCCCGGCGGTGTTGGTCAGGGGAGTGCGTCATATCCGGCTATACCCTCGCTCAAAAGCGAATCCACGCCGGAGTCGAAACGTCCGAGTCCGTCCAGCGTGAGTTGGAAATAAATCGAGTTGTCGTAGGTCTCGTCGAAGTCGTAGGCGCGGCGGGCGACCACTCGGATGCCATAGCAGCAACTACGATACTGAAGGCCGGCCAGAAGTTCGAGATCACGCTCCTCCTGCAGGCTGTAATTCCAGCGCCCGATCGCATCGATGCGTGGGGTCACGGGCCACAGCACGGAGACATCGGTCTGGTCGATGGAGCGGTTGCCGGCCTCGCGCTGACGATACCCCACGTTGATGCGGGCGCGAGCGCTCGGGCTGTAGCTGACCGACAGTGCTGTGAGGGTGGTCTCGCCTTCGTCCTGGTTGTACAGGATGGAGCCCCGGCCGCTCCAGGCATCGCCGATGCGCACGCGGCCCTCAAGGGCGAGATCCGAGCGGGACTCCGTCAGCGGATCGCCGTCAGGAGCGCGGCGGACCTCGCGATCTTCGAAATAGCGAATCTGGCCGGCGGACAGGCTCATCCGTTCCTGGCCGGTCTGCTCGTCGAAGATGCGGGTGGTCAGCGCGGTGGTCAGCTGGTGCGTGTCGCCGACCCGGTCGGCGCCGACGAAGCGGTCGAGGCTGAACAGGTTGTCGAAGCTGAAGTCCGCCTCGCCGGTGTCGAAGACCGGGATATCGGTCTGGTCGACGAACGGGACATAGCCGTAGAAGATCCGCGGTTCCAGCGTCTGCAGGCGACGCCCGTCCTGGATCGGACGTTCGAAGACCAGACCGGTGTCGATCGATGCCCGCGGCACGGTGCGGCTGATCGACTCGGGTCCTGGCTCGCCCCGGCGGTCCAGTTCGTAATGGGTATAGCGCACCCCGGCGCTGGGCTCAAAGAAGAAGCCCCCAGTATCGAAACGCCAGGAGGCCGTGGGGTTGAGGTCGAAGCGCGTGCCCAGGGGTTCCAGCGAGTCGCTCTCGCTGCGCTCGAAGCGCACCAGTTCAGTGTCCAGGTCCCAGGCCAGTCCGCGCCCCAGATACTCGCCCGCCTCCAGGGTGATCTGCGGCAGGCGCTGGTAGGGCTCGCGCTGGGCCCGCAACTCGGGGTCGATGATCTGGTAGTCCTCGATGCGGGTGCGCAGGCGGTAGGCCGGCTGGTTGTAGGTCAGGTCCGCCCGGCGGCGCAGATAGGGGGTGCTGCCGGAGTAGCGGTCCGCGCCACCGAAGTCGCGGAAATACTCGCTGTCGGAGGCGTCGGCGGCGTCCAGGCGAAAGCGCAGGTCCGAGGTCAGGCGGCTCTGGTGAAACCACTGCACGTAGTGCCGGTCGTCGCCGAATACGCGGTCGCTCGGCAGGTAGCGGATATCGGCCACGCCCTCGTGGCGAGGCTGCAGGTAGCGGAATTCGGTGCCGAGCTTCACCCCGCGGTCCGACATGACTCGCGGGGTGAACGTCGCGTCGTAATTCGGTGCGATGTTCCAGTACCAGGGCGTGCTGATGTCGAGCCCGTGGCGTGAACTGACCCCGGCGCTGGGCAGCAGGAAGCCGCTCTGGCGGCGGTCGTCCAGCGGGAAGTGGATGTACGGCGTGTAGGCGATGGGCACGCCCTTGAAGTCAATGCGGGCGTTGCGGGCAACCCCGATGCCGCGTTCGCGGTCCAGTTCCAGATCTCGTGTGCGCAGCCACCAGCTGTCGTTGTCGATCGGGCAGGTGGTGTACTCGGCGTCCTCGAACTCGTGCAGGTGGGGCGCGAGCTGGATGCCCACCCCGGCGCTGCCTCGTGCCGGCACGGACTGCACCAGGTAGTCGATGCGCCGGAATTCCCCGGTTTCTTCGTCCAGGCGGTACTCGCCACCGTCGGTGTGCAGCAGCAGGTCGCCGTCGAACAGCCGGGTGTCACCCTCGGTGCGAGCCACGCCCGTCGCCCGGTCGTATTCGAGGAATTCGGTATCCAGGCGACGTCCTTGTTCGAAGAGCTGGACGTTTCCGCGGGCGCTGATCAGTTCACCCTCTCGGCGTACGTAATCGGCGTCGATATCAGTGATTTCGGCCGCGAGCTCGCGCATCTCGGGCCACTCCATGCCGGGGGCGAAGTCGCAGCCCGGGGGGCGCTCCATCCGCTCGAGTCCGGCCTGTGCCGCCGTGGCCGTGACGCCGAGCACGCAGGCAATGATGGTCCGCGCCGTGGCCCGGCGGTACAGTGGGCGTGCGTAGCCGTCAGGCGATGGCGTCATGCGGGTTTCAGTCTGGGGAAACACGGATCATGCTGGATCAGTGTTTCCCCAGCAGCTGGCGGACTTCGTCGAAGATCAGTGCAATGTCGCGGGTGCCATTCACATGCTTGAGCAGGCCGCGGCGGGCGTAGTATTCGATCAGCGGCTGGGTCTGTTCTTCATAGACCTTCAGTCGATTGACGACCGTCTTCTCGGTGTCATCGGCGCGGTGGACGAGTTCACCACCGCACAAATCACAAACCCCTTCCTGCTGGGGCGGGAAGGTATGGGAGTTGAATACCGCGCCACAATCGCCGCAGGAGACGCGTCCGGTCAGGCGCTGTTTCAGTTCATCGAACGGCACATCGATCTGGATCGCCTGGTCCAGCGGTGCGCCGAGCTTCTCGAGCATGGTGTCCAGGGTCTCGGCCTGGGCGACGTTGCGTGGAAAGCCGTCGAGGATGAAGCCCTTTTGTGCGTCCGGTTCCTGCAGCCGGTCGCGGATCAGGCCCAGGACCAGGTCGTCGGGTACGAGCTGGCCGGCGTTCATCGCGCTTTCGACCTGCTTGCCCAGGTCGGTCTGGGCGGCCATTGCGGCGCGCAGCAGGTCGCCGGTGGAGATTTGGGGGATACCGAAGGTGGCGACCATCTTCTTGGCCTGGGTGCCCTTGCCGGACCCCGGTGCGCCCATCAGGACGATACGCATGGCTGACTCCTGCTGCCGGGTGCGACGCCGAACCGCAGCACAAGCCGGGTACGAGGCGGCACGGTGAATGGCTATCGTGAAAGGGCCGCGGCGGTGCGGCGCAAACCGTTTCCCGAGCGCGGTCTTATACCGCCTGAGGGTAATCGGCCGCAACCGCTCAATACAGCCCGTGGCTCCCTGGCCTGACGGCGACGGGTGCCATTGCGGAGGCTCTCCCCTGTATAATGCCCCGCTCTTCAAAATAATCGGAATATACTCAAGCATGGACCTCAACCAGATCGAAGCCGGCAAGGATCTCCCCAACGACATCAACGTGGTGATCGAGATCCCCACCCAGGGCCAGCCCGTCAAGTACGAGATGGACAAGGACAGCGGGGCTCTGGTGGTCGATCGCTTTATGGCGGTCGCAATGTTCTACCCGTGCAACTACGGATTCATCCCGAACACGGAGTCGGAAGACAACGACCCGGTGGACGTGCTGGTGATCACCCCGGTGCCGCTGTTGCCGGGCTCGGTCGTGCGCTCGCGCCCGATTGGCATGCTGAAAATGACCGACGAGGCCGGGGTCGACGCGAAGATCCTGGCGGTTCCGGTGAGCAAGCTGTGCACGCAGTCCGAGCGATTCAAGGGCCCGGAAGACGTGCCGAAGGAACTGCTGGACTCGATCAAGCACTTCTTTGAGCGCTACAAGGAGCTGGAGAAGGGCAAGTGGGTCAAGGTTGAGGGCTGGGTAGGCGCCGAAGAGGCCAAGGCGGAGATTGTTGCCAGCTACAAGCGTTACCAGAAGAGCAAGATCTGAGCCGGTAGCGGCCCGGCGTCAGCGCGTGGCGTGGATCGTCCCCGTATCCCCGGGGTCGGGGGTCGCCGGGTGCGCGGCGTTCGTTGTTGTGGCGGTCCGCTGAGATGGCCGGGCGCGATGACTACGGGCAGGAACAACAGGACCAGCAGCGGTATGCCGTGCGCATCCTGCTGGCGCTGGTCCTGCTCGCCGCGGTCCTGCTCCTGATCGGCTGGCGCCTGTCGGGGCTTCAGGTCGGCGCGCATACCCATTTCACCACGCTGTCGGAGAACAACCGGCTGCGGGTGGAGCCGATTGCGCCCAGTCGCGGTGTGATCCGGGATCGCAATGGTCAGTTGCTGGCGGGCAACCGCGCCTCCTACCAGCTGGAGGTGACGGTTGAACAGGCTGGCAACCTCGATGACCTCCTGGAACGACTGCATGACTTTGTCGAGCTCTCCGACGCGGATATCGAACGCTTCCGCCGCGGCGTGCGCCAGCGCCGACCCTTCCAGCCGGTGCTGCTCAAGGCGGGCCTGGACGACACCACGGTGGCCAGGATCGCGGTCTCGCGGCACGAGTTGCCGGGGGTGGAGATCGAGGCCCGTCCGATGCGCTTCTATCCGCTCGGTGACAAGTTCTCGCATGTGGTCGGGTACGTGGGCCGGATCAACGAGCAGGACCTGGCGCGGGTGGACCCGCGTGCCTATGCCGGCAGCTCGCATATCGGCAAGATCGGCATCGAGCGCTACTACGAGGACCTGCTGCACGGCCGCCCGGGCTACCGTCAGGTAGAGGTGAATGCCCAGGGACGGGTGATCCGCGAGTTGTCGGTGACACCACCGGAAGCCGGTACCGACATTACGCTCACCATTGACGCGGACCTGCAGCGTGCCGCTTACCGGTCGCTGGCGGGCCGGCGGGGTGCGATTGTCGCCCTGGACCCGAACAACGGCGAGGTGCTGGCGCTGGTCAGTGCCCCGGGATTCGACCCCGAGATGTTCGTGCACGGCATCTCCCAGGCCGCCTTTTCCGATCTTCAATCTGACCCCGCGCGGCCGTTGTTCAATCGCGCCCTGACCGGGCAGTATCCGCCGGGCTCCACGGTCAAACCCCTGGTGGGGCTGGCCGCGCTGGACGAGGGGATTACCACCGCGGATCGTCGGATGTTCGCCCGTGGCTATTTTCAGATCCCCGGCCATGAGCGTCGCTATCGTGACTGGCGCCGGGAGGGGCATGGCTGGGTCGACATGTCGCGCGCCATCGCGGTCTCCTCCGACGTGTATTTCTACGACCTTGCGCATACGATGGGGATCGACCGCATGGTGCCGATGCTGGGGGCATTCGGGCTTGGGCAGCGCGTCGGTATCGACGCCACGGGCGAGCGCGCAGGTATCCTGCCCAGCCGTGACTGGAAGCGAGCGACACACGACCAGGTCTGGTTCCCCGGCGAGACCCTGATCACCGCGATTGGCCAGGGCTACATGCTGTCGACACCGCTGCAGATGGCGGACTTCACGGCGACGCTGGCCGGGCGCGGGCAGCGCATCCAGCCGCGCCTGCTGCAGTCGATGGACAATGGCAACGGCGAACTCGAACGGCTGCTGCCGCAGCCTCGCGAGCCGGTGCAGGCGGCCCCGGAGCACTGGGACACGATTCACGAATCACTGATCGAGGCCGTACATACGCGCCACGGCACCGCCTGGGGTTCGATTGGCAGCCGCCCGCCGACGAACTACCGCATCGCGGGCAAGACCGGCACTTCGCAGGTCTTCGGGCTGGGCCAGGACGAGGAGTACGACGAGGACGAGCTGCCCCGGCATCTGTGGGATCACGCCCTGTTCGTGGGCTATGCGCCCGCGGACGATCCGCAGATCGCGGTGGCCGTGCTGGTCGAGCACGGCGGCTCGGGCGGTCGTGTGGCGGCCCCGGTGGCCCGCGAGGTGATGGACGCCTTCCTGAAAGGCGACGCCGGAATGACGCTCGACGTGGCGGAGGACGAATGATCAGCGTGACGGGGCGCGAGATGCCGCTAGGGCAGTGGGTGCTGGGGCGCCTGCGCCTGGATGGCGTGCTGCTGGTGCTGATCGGCATCTTGCTGCTGGTGGGGCTGGCGGTGCTGTTCAGTGCCTCCGGCGAGAGCATGATTGCCCTGGAGCGTCAGGCCATGCGCATCGGACTCGGCGTGACCGCGATGGTGCTGGTCGCGCAGATCCCGGTGCGCACCCTGCGGTCCCTCGCGCCTTGGCTGTTTGTGGCTGGTGTCGCGCTACTGCTGGCGGTCATGGTCGCCGGCGAGATCGGCAAGGGGGCGCGACGCTGGCTGGATCTCGGCTTCATGCGCTTCCAGCCCTCCGAGATCATGAAGCTGGCGGTGCCGATGATGGTCGCCTGGTACCTGTCCACTCGCAACGATCGGCCGCGTTTTCGCGACCTGCTGGTGACGGTGCCCCTGATCCTGGTGCCCGTTTTTCTGATCATGCGCCAGCCGGATCTGGGGACCGCGATGCTGGTGGGTGCCGCTGGTTTCCTGGTGATTTTCCTGGCGGGGCTGAGCTGGCGCTGGTTCGTCGGGCTGGGACTGGCCGCGGCCGCCGCGATCCCGGCGTTGTGGTTGCAGATGCATGACTATCAGCGCCAGCGGGTGCTGACCCTGTTCAATCCGGAGTCGGATCCGCTGGGGACCGGTTATCACATCATCCAGTCGAAGATCGCGATCGGCTCCGGCGGGCTGTACGGCAAGGGCTGGCTGAATGGCACGCAGTCGCACCTCGACTTTCTGCCCGAGCGTTCCACGGATTTCATTTTTGCGGTATACGCCGAGGAATTCGGGTTTATCGGTGTCGCACTCCTGTTGTTGCTGTATTTTGCGATCGTGGCGCGCGGGCTGTGGATCTCGGCCCTCGCTCAGGATCGCTTCGCCCGTTTGCTGGGCGGTAGCCTGGCGCTGACCTTCGCCGTCTATATGGTGGTCAACATCGCGATGGTGACAGGGCTTCTGCCCGTGGTCGGCGTGCCGCTTCCGCTGGTGAGCTACGGCGGCACATCATTGGTGACGCTTATGGTCGCCTTCGGTATTCTCATGAGCATTGCGTCGCAAAAGCGCCTGGTGAATCGATGACCCTCAACCTCCGCCCGCTGGGCACCCTTCGTTCCGTCCTCTTGCAGGCCGGGTTGATCCTGTCACTGGGGGCCTGCTCCCTGTCGAACGTCTCGGGGTCCGAGTTTCGCGCCGGTGATCCGCCGTACCTGGAGCGCGAGGAGGTCCAGGCCTTTATCGACGAGCAGGTCGAGGCGGGCATGGATCGCGACGAGCTGGAGAGTATGTTCGCCGAGGCCGATCCCCAGCAACGCATCCTCGACCTGATCTCGGCCCCTGCCGAGGCGCGCCCCTGGAAGGACTATCGCCCGATCTTCGTGAACGACCTGCGCATCGAGCGCGGCGAGCGCTTTATGGAAGAGCAGGCCGAGACCCTCGCGCGCGCCGAGGAGACCTTCGGCGTCGAGCAGGCGATGATCACGGCGATCATCGGCGTGGAGACCAACTACGGGCGCAACACCGGGGGCTTCCGAGTGTTCGATGCGCTGGTCACGCTGGGATTTGACTACCCGCCGCGCGCGGACTTCTTCCGCCGCGAACTGGGCGAGTTTTTGACCCTGGTGCAGGAGGAGGACCTGGATGTCCGCGAGACACGGGGCTCCTACGCCGGCGCGATGGGGCGCGGACAGTTCATCTCGTCCAGCTACCGTCACTACGCGGTGGACTTCGACGGCGATGGTCGCCGGGACCTGCTGAACTCCTGGCCGGATGCGATCGGCAGTGTCGCCAACTACTTCCGCGAGCATGGCTGGCAGACCGGTGAGCCGGTGGTGGCACGCGCCCGGGTCGAGGGCGATGCCCACGAGGAGCTGATCAGCCGCAATTACCAGGCCCGCTTTGATCTCGACGAACTCGCCGAGCACGGCATCTATCCCGACGAGTCCGTGGCCGAGGACGGGAAGTACTCGTTCATTCGCCTCGAGGGCGAGGACGGGTATGAATACTATCTTGGCTATCCCAATTTCTATGTGATCACCCGCTACAACCGGAGCCCGCTGTATGCGATGGCCGTCCACCAGCTGGCCGAGGCCTTTGCCGAGTAAACGGTGCCGCCCTGGCGCGGCCGCCGCCGCGCCGGCGGTGTTGTTCGCGCTGATGCTGGCCGGCTGCTCGTCGGCCCCCGATCGCAAGGCAGACCCGGATCGCCCGCTGGGCGATGCGGCGTATGACGCCTACCCGGACCCGGATGACATCCCGCAGGATCTGGCGCTGATCCCCGACGCAGTGCCGACCGACGAGCCCCCGAGTCGCTACGGGAACCCGCCCGAGTACGAGGTCTTCGGGCAGCGTTACCGTACCCTGCGCACCAGCACCGGCTTCGAGGAAGAGGGTCTGGCCTCGTGGTACGGGACCAAGTTCCACGGCCGGCGAACCTCCAGTGGCGAGCCCTACGACATGTATGCGATGACGGCAGCCCACAAGACGCTCCCGCTGCCGACCTATGTCGAGGTCGTGAACCTGGAGAATGACCGCCGCGTGATTGTGCGGGTCAATGATCGCGGGCCCTTTGTGGATGAACGCATCATCGACCTCTCCTATGCGGCGGCGCATCGGCTGGACATGACCGATGCCGGTGTGGCCCCGGTGCGCATTCGTGCCGTGGGGCCGGAAGACGTCGATTCGCCGCGTGTGGCCGAATCGCGCCCGCCGGTGCCGGAACCCATCGAGCTCGCCGAGGCCAGCCAGGGGGGCGGCAGCAGCCCGGTCGCGACATCGTCTGATGACGCGCGCGCTGCTACCGAAGCGAACGCCCCAGAGGCCGTCGCGAACAACGGCCGCTGGGTGCAGATCGGGGCGTTTTCCGAACGCCGAACGGCGGAGGAGATCCGGCGCGATCTCGAGGCCCTGGGCTTCGAGTCGATCGAGATCTCGACGCTGGAACGCGACGAGCAGGCGGATCTGCATCGGGTGCGTATCGGCCCGCTGGAAGAGGTCGAGCTGCAGGAGGCGACCGAGCGCCTGCAGGAGGCCGCCCACGTCGACTACCGCATCGTTGACGACTGACATCGCGTATCGCTCAGTTTTTGTGCCGCCGGGCCCGTTTGCGTTCATCTGCTCGGGGCCGGTCTGCTATCGTTAGCCATCTCTACAGGAGGCCTCGAACCACCATGATCCCCCCGCTCCATTCTGTCGCCCGCCGCGCCCTGATGACCCTCTCCCTGGCCGTGTGCGTTGCCGCCATGCCGGCGATGGCGGGTGAGCCCCTGCCGGTTCCGGGCAGTGGTGGGGCCATGCCAAGCGGGATCCCCAGCCCGCCCTCTGACGTGACGGCGAAGAGCTATGCGCTGATGGACTTCGATTCCGGTCTGGTGCTGGCCTCGCGCGAGGCGGATGTTGATCGCGAACCCGCGAGCCTGACCAAGCTGATGACGGCCTACGTCGTGTTCGGCGAGATTCGCGACGGGCGGCTGGGGCTCGAGGACACGGTGACCATCAGCGAGCGGGCCTGGCGCACGGGTATGCGGGGCGCGTCGCGCATGTTTATTGAGGTCGGCGACGAGGTGAAGGTCGAGGACCTGCTGCGCGGGATGATCATCCAGTCCGGAAACGATGCCTCCACCGCGCTCGCCGAGGCTGTGGCCGGTTCCGAGGGGGCGTTCGTCGACATGATGAACAGCCAGGCGCGTGAACTCGGGATGATGAACTCGTATTTCACCAACTCGCACGGGCTGCCTTCCGATGAGCCGCAATCCACCTCTGCTCAGGATATGGCGCTGCTGGCTCGGGCGCTGATTCGCGAGTTCCCCGACCTTTACGGCTATTACAGCGAGCGCTCGTTCGAGTTCAACGATATCTCGCAGAGTAACCGCAACATGCTCCTTTGGCGTGACGCCGGTTTCGATGGCCTGAAGACCGGCTGGACCTCTGCGGCCGGTTACAACCTGGTCTCGTCGGCGAAGCGCAGCGATCGCCGCCTGATCGCCGTGGTGCTGGGCATCGAGGCCTCCAACCACCAGGAGGGTGGTACGCGTCGGGCCAACGAGTCGCAGGCCCTGGTCAACTGGGGCATGCGTTTTACCGAACCCCAGCGTCTGTTCGAGGCGGGGACGCAGCTGGGCAGCCCGCGCATCTATCGTGGTGCGGATAGCGAGGTGTCCGTCGGGCTGGCCGAGGATTTCTGGGTGATCGTGCCCCCGGGCCGCGGTGACAACCTTGAGGCCACAATGGAATTGAACCAGCCGCTGGAAGCGCCGCTGGCCGCAGGGGCCGCCGTGGGCGAGGTGCAGGCCCGTCTCAATGGCGAGTTGATCGGGCAGCAGCCGGTCGTCGCCCTTGAAGAGATCGAGGAGGGCGGGCTGGTGCGTCGCCTATGGGATGGTGCTGCCTTGTCGCTGCGCTCGGTCTGGCCGTTCTGACTCGGGGCGAGTGTGAGCGTTGCGTATTTCAATGGCGACTTCATGCCGCTCGAATCGGTGCGTATCTCCCCGCTGGATCGCGGATTCCTGTTCGGGGACTCGGTCTACGAGGTAATCCCCAGCTACGCCGGGCAGCTGTTTCTGCTGACGGAACACCTTGAGCGGCTGCAGCGCTCGCTGGACGCCATCCGCCTCGAATCGCCGCTGTCGTTCGACCAGTGGCGGGGCATGCTGGAGGAGCTCGTCCGGCGCAACGAGGGGGATGTGCCCATCGATCTCGGGCTGTACCTGCAGGTCACGCGCGGGGTTGCCCCGCGCGACCACGCCTTTCCCGCCGGCGGGCCGCCCACGGTCTTTGCGATGGCGAATCCGATCGCGCCCCTGGCGGACACGATCCGCCAGGCCGGGGTCGCGGCGGTGACGGGGCCCGATACGCGCTGGTCCCGCTGTGACATCAAGGCCACTACGCTGCTGGCCAACGTGCTCGCGCGTCAGGAGGCCCGCGAACAGGATGCAGTCGAGGCCATCCTGTTGCGCGACGGTCAGGTGACGGAGGGTGCGGCCAGCAATGTGTTCGCCCTCGTCGACGGCACGCTGGTTACGCCTCCGCTGGCATCATCGCTGCTCCCGGGGGTAACAAGGGCCCTGGTCCTGCGCTTGGCCGCCCAGTGCGGTCTCGATGTTGTGGAGCGTGATCTGTCCGAGTCCCAGTTGCGTGCGGCCGACGAGATCTGGCTGACCAGTTCCACCAAGGAGCTCCTGCCGGTTTGTCGGCTCGACGGCCATCCGGTCGGAGCCGGGGTCCCGGGCCCGGGCTGGCAGGCCGTTCATGCCGCGTATCAGCAGGCAAAGCGCGACGCTCACCCGTCCCGGGCACCAGTCGAGGGGTGCGCATGACAGACGAGCGCGAAAGCCTGATCGAGTTTCCCTGTCGTTTTCCGATCAAGGTCATGGGCGACTCGCACCCGGAGCTCCTGGAGGCCGTGGAGGCCTGTGTGGCCGAGCATGTGCCGGACCCGGACGACGCCGTGATCCAGCAGCGCGCCTCCAGTGGCGGGCGTTTCGTCGGCATCACCATCACCTTCACCGCGACCAGTCAGGCCCAGCTCGATGACCTCTACCGGGCCCTGGGGCGCTGCGACCGGGTCCGCATGATCCTGTGACCGGTCCGCTCGTCCCCGGGCCCGTGGCCCGCCTGCTGGGTATGCAGCCCTACGTACCTGTCTGGCAGGCGATGCAACTCCAGGCCCGGGAGCGCGATGCGACCCGGCCGGACGCGTTCTGGTGCGTTGAACACCCCCCCGTCTTCACCCAGGGCCGTAATGGCCGCCCCGAGCATCTGCTGGACCCCGGCGCGACGCCGGTGATCGCGATCGATCGCGGGGGACAGGTGACCTGGCACGGCCCCGGACAACTGGTCATCTACACGCTGGTGGATCTGCCGCGACTGGGGATCGGGGTCCGGCGTCTGGTCGAAGGCCTGGAGCAGGCGGTGATCGATACGCTCGCGCAATGGGGTATCCACGCGCAGCGCCGGGAAAAGGCGCCAGGGGTATATGTGGACGGGGCCAAGATTGCGGCGCTCGGGCTGCGCATCCGGCACGGGCGCAGCATCCATGGGCTGGCGCTGAACATCGCCCCGGATCTGGCGCCGTTTCAGCGCATGAACCCCTGTGGCTATCCCGGCCTCGCCGCGACCTCCATGCAGCATCTGCTCGGCCCGGTGGACGCCACCCGCGTCCGCGAGCAACTGCTCGCCCATCTAGCCGAACAGCTGTTTCCCGCCGCGGTCGCGAGCATCAGGCATGAACCCTCTTTGCCGCCTGAGCTTGTCCGGGTTCTGGCGCTGGGGCGTTGTCCCGCGCCCTCAGGGTGGGACTAGTTCGGCTTCTGGAGTTTACGGTGCCTTCGGCCGGCCGCCTGCCAAGCGCTGTCTCGCCAGCGCGCCGCGAGGTACTTTCTTGCTTGCCCAAGAAAGTACCCAAAGAAGGGCACCCGGATTCCGCCCGGGAACCTTGCTCCAGGACCCTCGGGCCGGCGGCGCTGAAACTCGCTACGCCTTCGGGTCCGCTCGGACAGTCAGCGCCCCCGTTTCTATTTTGAATCGTCCGTCCCGAGAACCCTTCCGCAAGGGGCTTCATACGGGGGGATAAGGTCAAGACAACGGCGATCCTCATGTTCTTGCGAATGGATGGAGGCAAGGTATTCCGACATCCTGGGCACGCTCGGCCTGCGGCCCTGGCGTGCCGCGCCCGCGAGCGGGCCCTAGACCCCATCGTAGGATGTGATGAGCGCAGCGAATCGCATCAGGGTTGCCCCAACGTCGGAACGGTGCGTTTCGCTGCGCTCAACGCACCCTAAGGCGTACGGAATAGGCAGAAGCGCTGGGATACCGTCGGTTTTGACTTTCCCTCCCGATATGAGCCCCTTGTGGAGGGCGTGACAGGCCGGGAGAAGGCGCTGACTGTCTGAGCGAAGCGAGTTTCAGCGCCGCCGGCCTGGCGCGTCCGGAGCAAGGTTCCTGGGCGAATCCCGGGCGTGTTTCTTGGTTACTTCTTTGCACGAGCAAAGAAGCCCGTTTTTGATCAACAACGGGCGCGGCGCGCTCGCGAGTGAGCGCAGGCAGGCGGTGGCCCGAAGCCACCGTAAACTCCAGAGGTCAAACCAGGTCCCGCCTCAGGGCACGGGACAGCGCCCCAGCGGGAGGGGGCACAGGGCGGGTCAGGCGGTTTCGAGGCCCTGGGCCTGGAGGTCGGCGTGGTAGGAGGAGCGCACCATGGGACCGCTGGCCACCTGCTTGAAGCCCATTTCGCGTGCGGCCTCGCCGAGGTCGTCGAACTCCTCCGGTGCCAGGAAGCGCGTGACCGGAAGATGATGGCGCGAGGGCTGCAGGTACTGCCCCAGGGTCAGCATGTCGCAGCCGTGTTCGCGCAGGTCCGCCAGGACCTCCAGCAGCTCCTCGCGGGTCTCGCCGAGCCCGAGCATCAGACCGGACTTGGTCGGCACCCCGGGGTGCTGTTCGCGGAAACGCTTCAGCAGCTCCAGCGACCATTGATAGTCGGCGCCGGGACGCGCCTCGCGGTAAAGCCGCGGGATCGTCTCGAGATTGTGGTTGAAGACGTCCGGCGGGGCCTGGTGCATGATCTCCAGCGCCCGGTCCATGCGGCCGCGGAAGTCGGGCACCAGGATCTCGATCTTCGTGTTCGGATTCAGCGTGCGGACCTCGCGGATGCAGTCCACGAAGTGGCCGGCGCCACCGTCACGGAGGTCGTCGCGATCCACCGAGGTGATGACCACGTACTTCAGGCCCAGCGCCTGGATGGTCTCCGCCAGGTGGCGGGGCTCGTCGGGGTCGAGGGCCTCGGGGCGGCCGTGGGCGACATCGCAGAACGGGCAGCGGCGGGTGCAGATGTCACCCATGATCATGAAGGTGGCGGTGCCGTGGGCGAAGCATTCGCCCAGGTTCGGGCAGCTCGCCTCTTCGCAGACGGTGTGCAGCTTCTGGTTGCGCAGGATGCGCTTGATACGCTGCACCTCGGGCCGAGCCTGGCTCTGGGCGCGGATCCACTTCGGTTTGCGCTGCGGCTGCTCGGTCGGGCTGATCTTGACCGGGATGCGCGCGACCTTGTCGGCGGCGCGTTGTTTTTCGCCAGGTTGGGGTCGTGTTCGAGTGGTCATAGGGTCTTCCCTGAATGGGTTGCGGTCGCTCCGCCCGATCAGGGGGCGATAGCGGCGCGATCGGGGTCAGGCGACCTCGCGGATCAGCGCGTCAATCTCGCGGCGGGCCGTGTCGATTGCCGGCAGCTGGCCGTCGTCGTCGAGCACAAAGCCGAATCGTGCCACGGCGTTCAACTTGGCCAGTGGCGTCCGGTCCGCCAGGGCGTCGTCGCCATCGCGCGTGCAGGCGCTGCGAGCGATGCGCACGATGTCGGTCAGGGGTGCTGCCGTAGCGGTTTCCGGGCCACCGGAATCGCGAATGGCCGCCATGATATCGGAAGCCAGGCCCCACTGTTGAGCAACCAGTTCGCCGATCAGGCCTTCCAGGCGATAGAGGATGCGCTCGATGTCCTCGGCACTGCGGTCGGGGTGGCTGCGGGCGACCTCGCCGATGATGGGCAATGCACCGACCCGATGCAGCAGCCCGGCCAGCAGAGCCTTTTGCGGATCGACTGCCTCGCTCTGGTCCGCCAGTACGCAGCTGATGGCCGCGACGCGGGCCGAACGCCGCCACAGGCGTTCCAGCAGGCCGTGGTAGGGGCTGTCGCGCCGAATGAAGACCTGGTGCGCAGCGAGCGCCATCACCAGTTGCCGGGTCCGTTCGAGGCCGAGACGGGAGACCGCATCGGCCAGTCGCGAGACCTCGCGCTGGCTCCCCATCGCCGGGCTGTTGGCCACCGACAGCAGGCGTGCGGCGACGCTGGGGTCTTCCTCGATGATGCGGGTGACGCGCTCGATATCGACGTCCGGGTCCTTCAGCGCCGCCTGCAGGTGCAGTGCCACTTCCGGCAATTGCGGCAGTTGCAGTTCGCCGGAGAAGGCGCGGGTGTAGATGCTGGTGAACAGCTCGCCCTCAAGGTCGGACAGCTCGATCTCGCTGACCTCCACACCTTCGCGCGCGCCATCGATCAGGTTTTCGTAGACCTTGCGGTCGAACAGGGCGATACGCCCGCTACTCGCCGCGATCGCGTGGCTGTGGTAATCGCGTTCGTTGAACAGTGGGTTCAGGGATTCCGGGCTGCCGCCCTTGAGGATGACCGACTGGCCGTCGTCAGACAGGATTACCCGGCCTTCAAGGAGAAAGATCAGGTGGCGCCATTCGTCACGCGCATGCAGCTTCAGGCCGGGCTTGATGTCCAGGGTGCTGGCGTGCTGGAGGAGCTTGTGGCGCGCACGCTCGCCGAGGTCGGCGAACGGGACCAGTTGTGGAAGACGTTCCTCGATCACCGACACCTCTACATATCAAAGAGTTTTTGCAATTCCGCCAGGTCGGCGGCCCGGGCCTCCAGGAAGGCGATCGGTTCCCCGGGGGCGGGGGCATCGATGCCCAGGAGTTCGAAAGCCTTGACCTCGGACGGGGCCGGCAGTTCCTTGCCCTCGGCCTGCAGCGCGGCGTACTGGGCGACCAGCGCGATGCTGGCATAGTCGGGTTCCGCCGGCCGGTAGCCCCAGTCGCTGCTGTGCTCCGCGACATTGACCAGGTCTCCGCCCAGGTCCCAGTAGTTGATAACCAGTACGCCGGCCAGATTGCGCAGGCGGCGAACCAGACGGGCCACCCGCTCGGGCTCCGGGTGGTCCTCGCGTACCTCGATGAACTGGATGATCGGGACGGCCCCGATGCCGGCCACCAGGCCGGCGAGCAACGCGCGCTCACGGTCCAGCAGCTTCAGGGAGTCGGCCACCAGATAGGCATAGGCCGATTGCAGTACCCCGTGCTGCCAGACCGCCTCCATCGCCTCGCGTGTAGCCGCATGACGGGCCTTGAAGGCCTGTCGCATAGCCATGTTCATGGCCAGCATGCGGGTATTGCGAAAGCCCAGGCGCGTGACCGCGTCCCGTACCGACTGGATCTGCTGCGAGCCGCGGAACAGCGGGCTGTTCGTGGCGTGCAACAAGGCCCCGGCGATGGTCCCGTCGCGCTGGATGACATCGGTCAGCTTGTCGATGTCCGCGTCTGGATCCTTGGTCAGCTCCTGGATGCGCAGGGCGACCTCGGGCATGGTCGGCAGCTCCAGACGATTGCTGGTGATCAAGTCGTACAGCTCGCCGAAAAAGGCGCCTTCCGTGTCATCCAGCTCGGTGTCGTGCATTACCAGCGAGGCACTGTGGGCCTGCTCCAGCGCCCCTGTGGGCACCTCCAGCATGCGGCAGGGCTTTTCGGTGATGATGAAATCGTGCTGGCCGGCCCCGCCGTCGAACATCTGCAGGGGCGGCTCGCTGTTGCCATCGCTGACGGTAATGCGCGAAGGGGTGCCGCCGCTGACGCGTACCAGTTGGCCGCTCAGCAGAAACAGGTGCCGGTCCGCTACGTCCTTGGGCCGCAGCCGCTTGCCGGCGGGCAGCTCCGGGCTCGCGCATGCCTGGGCCAGTTCCGCGCGGGCGGACTCCGACAGGTGCGCGGTGAGGTCCATTTCCTGGAGCAGACTGTCGATGGTCGTCGTGTCCATGAGCGATTCCGTTGCCTGTGTTTCGATCATTCCCTGGTCCGGGCGGGGCGCCAGTGGGTTCGTGTTCCCCCGGCCCGCGGTGCCCGGCCGCGCAATCACCGCAATGGAGCTTGCCGGGTATTTTGCGGGGGAGTCGCGCCTTGTGACGTGGGTCTCAGTGTAGCATCCCGCGCAGGCTCAAGGCCCCCGCGACAGGCGAAGGAAGGACGCTCGTGCGAGTCGATCAGGCCCTCGGCGCGCAGAAAGGCCCGTGCATCGTCGGCGTCCCCCTCGAACCAGCGCGCGGTCGATCCCAGGCGGAAGCTGTAGCCCCAGGCGTCCATGTCCTGCATCAGCCGGTTGCGCCCGACCCCGGGCAGGGCATCGGCGAGCAGGATCTGCAGATAGCACACCCCGCATTCCTCCAGGTCGTCGCCTCCGGCATTGGTATGCAGGGCCGCGCGGCGCTCGGGTTCCATGCAGATCAGATGGCCGGCCTCGTGCAGCGCCGAGTGCAGCGGGGTGTCCGGGCGTACATGTACGGCCAACCCGATGATCCCGGCCTCGGGCTCGCCCCACCAGGTCCCGGGCAGTGCGGCACCGGGCGGATGCATTACCAGTTGTAGTCCGTAGCGTTCGAGCAGGTCGCGTAGCGGGGTTTCGATGGTGGCATCGCCGCATTCGAGAACGGTTGAGGTCATGGGCCGGAGTTGCCGGGCAGGGCCTGGGTCTGGGCGCGGCTGCGGCGCGGGCATTCCTCCGGGTGCTCGCGGCACCAGGCATCCACCCGTTCGGCGAGGTCATCCTGAAAGCACAGGAGGTAGAAGCGGGCCTGCTCGCGGTTGGCGATAGCCGGTCGCCCGAGGGCGTCGACCACGCCGGTGCGCAATGCGGCGATGATTGCGTTGGCAGCCTTTTTTTGCGGCCAGGCGGTGATCTGGCCCCAGGCCTCGGGGCTGAAGTACAGACGTAGCAGGTCCGGGCGCGTGGTCAGCAGCATGCGCGTGACATTGCGCAGGGTCGTCTCGGCCTCGCCCCAGTCGTGGACCAGGCCGCCCTCCAGCAGGCGCTCGATCTCCTCGCGGCCCTTGGGTGAAAGCATTACCGCTCGCCGTGCCTAGGCGCTTGCGGCCTCTTCCGGCGTCAGGGCGCGGATGGACAGCGCGTGGACCTCGCCGGAGTCGATCTGGTCGCGCACGGTGGCGTAGACGGTCTGGTGCTTCTTGACCTTGTTCATTCCGGCGAACTGCGGGCTGACGACCAGGGCCTCGAATTTGCCCTCGCCCCCGGTCACCTCGACCTTCTCGGCCTCCGGCAGGCCGGCGCGGATGAGTTCGGCCACTTGATTGGCTTCCATGGTGAGTCCTTGATGTCGATGTGTATGTCGGCAGAGGCCGCATGATAGCCAGTGGCGTGGCGCTACAGAAGGGCGAGGTGGCCCGGCTCCGGGAACTCGTGGTAGTGGTGGGGTTCCGAACGGGAGATAGTCGCGGTACGCACACTGGCTTGGTGCCGGCAGCGACTACCGGTTAGTATTAGGAAATGCTGATATAACGGACGGGCCCATATGGCCCTGGAGGACACCGCATGATTTTCAAGCAGCTGTTCGAGGAAGAATCGTCCACCTACACCTATCTGCTGAGCTGCCCGGACACGGGCAAGACCGCGCTGATCGATCCGGTGATCGAGACCGTGGACCGCGATCTGCGGGTGCTGCAGGAGATGGGGCTGAGCCTCGACTACGCGATCGAGACGCACATCCACGCCGACCACATCACCGGCGGCAAGATGCTGCGCGAGCGGACGGGCTGCCAGCTGGCCGGCCCGGCGCTGGACGAGCTGCCCTGTCGCGACGTCGGCCTGCGCGAGGGCGAGCCCTTCCAGGTGGGGAATCTGGTGATCAATCCCCTCTATACCCCGGGGCATACCGATTCCCATCATGCCTATCTGATGGATCACGTCGGCCTGAAGATGCTGTTCTCCGGGGACGCCCTGCTGATCGAGGCCTGTGGCCGCACCGACTTCCAGTCGGGTGACGCCAAGACCCTGTACCGGTCGATCCATGACAAGTTCTTCACCCTGCCAGACGAGACGCTGGTATATCCGTGCCACGACTACGAAGAGCGCCAGATCACCACCATCGGGCAGGAGAAGATGCGCAACCCGCGTCTGGGCAAGAACAAGCCCGAGGCCGAGTTCGTCAAGATCATGGAGGAGATGGACCTGCCGTATCCGAAGAAGATCGACTGGGCGCTGCCCGGCAACGAGGGCTGCGGGATCTGCCCGGACAACCTGCCGGACGAGAAAAAGCGCCTCTGCGAACCGGATCAGCAGGGCTGATCGAGGTGTCGGGGCCGATCACGCGGCCCCGACACTGGCATCGGAGTGTGGCGGACGGTTTTGCCCGCCCACCGGGACCCCTTACACTGCACCTCCATGACGGACACCAATCCCGTGGATCGCCTGCGCGCGATCATGGCGCGCCTGCGTGATCCCGAGCAGGGTTGTGCCTGGGACCGGGCGCAGACCGCTCAAACTATCGTGCCCCACACACTGGAGGAGGCCTTCGAGCTGGCCGATGCGATCGCTCGCGACGATGGCCGCGAGGCGGCCAGTCGCGAGCTGCGCGACGAACTGGGCGATCTCCTGTTTCAGGTGGTCTTCCAGGCGCGGATCGCGGAGGAGGCGGGGCGTTTCGACCTCGATGACATCGCCCGTGCGATCGGCGACAAGCTGGTGCGGCGCCACCCGCATGTATTCGCCGATGCCGAATACTCGGATGATGCCGCCCGCGAGGCCGCCTGGGAATCGGCCAAGGCCGAGGAGCGCGCCGCGCGCGACCACCACAGCGCGATGGACGACATCCCGCTGGCGATGCCGGCCCTGGCCCGTGCCGCCAAGACCCAGCGCCGCGCGGCCCGGCTGGGCTTCGACTGGGGCGACCCGGCCCCGGTGCTGGAGAAGATCCACGAGGAACTGGACGAGGTCCGCGAGGAGCTGGCCAGCGACGCCGATCCCGAGCGCGTGGCCGAGGAGATCGGCGACCTGCTGTTTGCCGTGACCAACTGGGCGCGTCATCTGGGAGTGGAACCGGAGGGTGCGCTGCGTGGCGCCACGCGCAAGTTCGAGGCGCGCTTTCGTACCATGGAGGCCCTGGCCCGCGCGCAGGGGCAGGCCTTGGAACAACTGGATTTCGACGCCCAGGAGGCTCTCTACCAGGAGGCCCGGCGGCGTGAACGCGACACCAACACGGACCCCAAATGACACACGCCGTTGAACTGCCCGAACACTTCATGCCGGCCCGGATCGAGGCGATCGAACAGGTTACGCCGCTGATCAAGGTCTTTACTCTGTCGGCCGACCCGGCGCGCTTTGCCAGCAAGGCCGGGCAGTGGCTGGATCTGGTGATCCCGCAGGCCGCCGGCAAGCCATTTGTCGGGGGGTATTCGGTGGTCTCCGCGCCGCGCGATGACGGGCGGCTGCAGCTCGCAATCAAGTACGCCGATCACCATCACGCCACGCACTACCTGCACTCCACCGCACGCGAGGGAGATACGGTCTACATCACCCCCGGCCAGGGCAGCTTCTTCTTCGAGCCGGGCATGGCGCGGAACGTCGTGCTGCTGGGCGCGGGGATCGGGGTCACGCCGCTGTTCAGCATCCTGCGTGCGGTCAATGACGGCATGCCGGACGTCTACGCCCATCTCGTCTACAGCGTCGCTCACCAGGACGAGATGCTGTTCCCCGACGAGCTGGCGCACCTGGCCAAGGCCGAGAACATCGACGTAACGCTGACAGTGACGCGCGAGGCCGAGGACTGGCTGGGCCACACCGGGCGCATCAGTCACGAGCTGCTGGAGTCCCTGAACCTGCCGCGCGACGCCCTGTTCTACTTCTGCGGTTCGCGCGAGTTCATCGAGGATATGGCCACGCTTCTGGCCGAGTGGGGAATCCCCGAGGCGCAGCTCAAGTACGAGAAGTGGTGGTAGCGCCGCCGCGCTTGCCCCCCGTTATTGCGAGGAGCCGCAGGCGACGCGGCAACCGCCCGGAGCTGGACGTCGCTTTGGGGTTTGCTGGCTAGCGGATACCGCTTGCTTCGTCGCGAGGTTCCTCGCAATGACGGGGAGGCAGGTTACGGCCGGCGGCGGTCGCCGGGGCGCAGGGCGTTGTCCGGTGCCAGGATCGTCGGCTGGCCGTCCAGGGCCGGGTCGGTCTCGGGGTAGTCGCGAATAAAGTGCAGCCCGCGGCTTTCCTTGCGGGACAGGGCGCTGGTCACGATGATCTCCGCGACCATGGCCAGGTTGCGCAGCTCGAGCAGGTCCGGCGAGATGCGGAAATGGCTGTAATACTCGTGGATCTCTTCCTGCAGGATGCGGATGCGGCGCTCGGCGCGGTGCAGGCGCTCGCGGGTTCGCACAATGCCGACGTAGTCCCACATCAGGCGGCGCAGTTCATCCCAGTCGTGGGCGACCACGACCTCCTCCTCGGATTCCGTGACCCGTGACTCGTCCCAGGCGGGCGGTGCCGCGAGCTGCTCCGGCGCGGGCAGGTCGGTCTGCGAGAGGATGTGCTCGGCGGCCGCGCGGGCATAGACCAGGCACTCCAGCAAGGAATTGCTGGCCATGCGGTTGGCCCCGTGCAGGCCGGTATAGGAGACCTCGCCGGCCGCGTACAGGCCGGGCAGATCGGTCTGGCCAAAGTGGTTCACCATCACCCCGCCACAGGTGTAGTGCGCGGCCGGCACCACCGGCAGCGGCTCGCGGGTCATGTCGAAGCCGAACTCCAGGCAGCGCTCATAGATCGTGGGGAAGTGCTCGCGGATGAACTCTGCCGGCTTGTGGCTGATGTCCAGGTTCACGTGATCCAGGCCGAGACGCTTCATCTCGTGGTCGACCGCGCGGGCGACGATGTCACGCGGGGCCAGTTCCGCACGCTTGTCGAAGCGCGGCATGAAGCGCTCGCCGTTGGGGAGCAGCAGCAGACCGCCCTCGCCACGCACCGCCTCGGAGATCAGGAACGACTTGGCGCGCGGATGGAACAGGCAGGTCGGGTGGAACTGCATGAACTCCATGTTCGCGATGCGACAGCCGGCACGCCACGCTATCGCGATCCCGTCGCCGGTGGCGCCGTCGGGGTTGGAGCTGTAGAGGTAGACCTTGCTCGCGCCGCCGGTCGCCAGGATCACGGTCGGGGCGAGGATGGTTTCCACCTCGCGGGTCTTGGCGTCCTGCACGTAGGCGCCGACCACGCGCCGGGTTCCGTCCACGGGCTGGGTGATCAGATCCACCGCCACGTGGCGCTCGAAGACCTCGATGCTGGCCTGCCCGGAGGCGCTCTTCACGAGGGCATCCTCGATTGCGCGGCCGGTCGCATCGGCGGCATGGGCGACGCGCCGGGCGCTGTGCCCCCCCTCGCGGGTCAGGTGCAGGCGGCTGCGCCCCTCCAGGGCCTCGCGGGTGAACGGCACGCCGAGGTTCAGCAGCCACTGGATTGCCTCGGGGCCGGCGGCCACGGTGCGCCGGACCGCGTCCGGATCGCACAGGTCGGCCCCCGCATCCAGGGTGTCGGCGATATGGGCATCGAACGAGTCGGCGCGGTCGAGAACGGCGGAGATCCCGCCCTGCGCATAGCGGGTCGAGCCCTCGTCCACTGGACCCTTGCTGATTACGGTGACGCGGCGATGCGGGGCCAGATGCAGGGCAGCGGAGAGCCCCGCTGCGCCGCTCCCGATGACCAGTACGTCGGCCAGGCGAGGTTGTTGTACTG
>NZ_KB899540.1:0-5567 GCF_000378305.1 Thioalkalivibrio sp. ALJ12 | reverse complement strand
GTCCGGGGTTGCGTTTGGAGATGGCCACGGCCCCTCCGGGCCTCGCCATGACGAGGCGGGGATTGGGCTTGCTGCCCTTTGGTTGCCGCGCTGGTGGTCTAGCGGGAGGTCTCGGTCTTGCGCGCCTCGGCCTCGCTGCGTTGCTCCGGGGTGAGCTGCTGGTGGACGTAGTCGCGGGCTTCCGCGGCCGGCTTGTGGCCCTGATCGGCTGCGCGCGCGAACCAGACCCAGGCACCGGGCAGGTCGGCCTCCACGCCACGGCCCTCGGCGAGCACGATGCCCATGTTGTACTGCGCCGGGGCCAGCCCCTGCCGCGCCGAGGCCAGGTACCAGGCGGCCGCGGCCGCCTCGTCCTGAGCCACCCCTAGCCCCCGTTCCAGGAGGACGCCCAGATTCGCCTGAGCCAGGGGATGGCCGGCTTCGGCCGCGGCGCGATACCAGTGGGCCGCCGCCGCCAGGTCTTCCTGCGTGCCGTTGCCGTCGCGGCAGAGGTTGCCCAGGCGGGCTGCGGCGTCCGGGTCTCCGGCCTCGGCGGCTTGCCGATACCAGTGGGCGGCGCCGGTCATGTCCGTCGCCACGCCGTCGCCCTGTTCCAGGGCCAGGGCGAGGTTGAAGGCCGCGTCGCGGTGTCCCGCCTCGGCGGCCTGGGCGTAGTACTCGGCTGCCGCGGCCCGATCGCGCGCGCATCCGCTGCCTTGCTGGTGCGCGACACCGAGACTGTTCAGGGCGTCGGGGTCGCCGTGCTCCGCAGAGCGTTTCCACCACTGGACGGCTTCGGTGGCGGCGGCCTCGTCGCCCGCGTTCTGCAGCAGCACGGCCAGGTTGTTCTGCGCCACGACGTGACCCGCCTCGGCCGCATGGCGGTACCAGTGTCGGGCCGCGTCGACATCGGCGGGGTCGGCCTTCTCCGCCATCACGCCCAGGTTGAAGCTGGCATCGCTCAGCCCCTGCTCCGCGGCCTGTTCCCAGTACCCGCGCGCACGCTCGGCATCGGCCTCCAGCCCCAGGCCGTCGGCATACAGAATCCCCATGCCTAACTGGGCCCAGGCCGAGCCGGCCTCGGCGCTGGCCGCCCACAGTTCCCCGGCGGTCCGATAGTCGCCGCGTTCAAACGCGGCAAAGCCGTCCTGATCGGCAATGCTCGGACCTTCGGGCTGTTCCGGGTCCGGGGAGTCGGCAGGCGTACCCATGGTGGTGGTTCTCGCTGGCAATGTTTGCGGAGCGCCCGAGCATACAGCCTGGGCACTCGGCCGCAAGCAACCCCGGGCGCTGACCACCCCGTTGCGGAGCGGACACGATGGGTGTCCTCGTCTTCGTCGCCCCCGTGAGGCTTCACCACACGGAGAAGCAAACACCGTCATCGCGAGGCGCGCAGCGCCGTGGCGATCTCTGTGGATGTCCTCGGCGCTGATCGAGGCGGACGTCTGGGGCTGAATTCGGAGATGGCCACGGCCCCTGCGGGACCTCGCCATGACGCGGCAGAGAAGGTGGGTGTCCTCGTCTTCGTCGCCCCTTTGAGGTTTCACCACACGGAGAAGCAAACACCGTCATCGCGAGGCGCGCAGCGCCGTGGCGATCTCTGTGGATGTCCTCGGCGCTGATCGAGGCGGACGTTTGGGGTTGGATTCGGAGATGGCCGCGGCCCCTGCGGGACCTCGCCATGACGCGGCAGAGAAGGTGGGTGTCCTCGTCTTCGTCGCCCCTTTGAGGTTTCATCACGGCGGAGAAGCAAACACCGTCATCGCGAGGCGCGCAGCGCCGTGGCGATCTCTGTGGATGTCCCCGGCGTTGATCGAGGCGGACGTCTGGGGTTGGATTCGGAGATGGCCACGGCCCCTGCGGGACCTCGCCATGACGCGGCAGAGAAGGTGGGTGTCCTCGTCTTCGTCGCCCCTTTGAGGTTTCATCACGGCGGAGAAGCAAACACCGTCATCGCGAGGCGCGCAGCGCCGTGGCGATCTCTGTGGATGTCCCCGGCGCTGATCGAGGCGGACGTTTGGGGCTGCATTCGGAGATGGCCACGGCCCCTGCGGGACCTCGCCATGACGCGGCAGGGAAGAAGGATGTGTTCTTGTTGACCTTTGCTCAGGTATGCCCTGGTGCGTGTCCCTGGCGGGGGCTGTCGAGTTCGAGCAGCTCCAGGCGATGATTGCCGGTGGGGTTGGGGCCCGAGGGGCCCTGAACGAGGAGGGCGAGACCGTCGTGGATGGCGTTCTCGGCGAGCCACTGGCGCGCAAAGTCGTTCCAGTCGCTGCGGTCCTCAGCGACTGCCACCGGCTGGACGCCGTAGGAGAACTGCAGGTTCTGGGCGGTTTCCGGATCCGGGGTGAAGGCGGCGACCCAGCAGGGCAGGCGCAGGCGCGCGATGCGCCGGGCGGTCGCGCCACTGAGCGTGGGCGCCAGGGTGACGCGCGGCAGGCGCCGTTGCGCGGTGTGGAATACGCTGCGCGCGATCAGGTCGACCGCGCGATCGTGCCCGGCTTCTTCGGGCTCGTCTGGACTATCCGGGGCCATGCCGCTGTCACGCTCCGGTTCGATCGAGCGGGCGATAGCGGCCAGCATCGCCACGGATTCCACCGGATAACGCCCCATGGCCGATTCGCCGGAGAGCATTACGCAGTCCGTACCGCCGAGGATGGCATTCGCCACGTCGGTGGCCTCGGCGCGCGTGGGCCGGCGCGAGGTGACCATGGACTCCAGCATCTGGGTGGCGGTGATCACCGGACGGTTGTGCTGGTTGGCGCGCCGGGTGATACGGCGCTGGGCGAGGGCGATGCTCGCGATCGGGATCTCCACCCCCAGATCCCCGCGCGCCACCATGATGCCGTCCGCCGCCTCGAGGATGCCGTCGAGCTGCTCCAGCGCCGCGGCGCGCTCGATCTTGGCGATGATAAAGGGGCTGTAGCCCAGCGCCTCCGCCGCCTTGCGCACGGCCAGGATGTCGTCGCCATCGACCACGAAGCTCTGGCTCACGGCATCCACGCCGTGTTCCGCCGCAAACCGCAGCCAGTCGTGGTCGTCCAGGGTAAAGGCGCGGATGCCGAGATCGATGCCCGGCAGGTTCAAGCCCTTGCGCGAGCGCAGTTCCCCGCCGGTCAGCACGCGGCAGGCGACCTCGCGGCCCTCGACCGATACCACCTCCAGTTCGATGTAGCCGTCATTCAGAAACAGCGCATCACCGGGCTGTACCGCCTCCGGCAGCTCGGAGAACGACACGCTGACACGAGAAGCATCGCCGACGCAGTCCTCCGTGGTCAGCGTGATCGTCGCGCCGGGCTCCAGTTCGATCGGCTCCTCGGCCAGCTCGCCGATCCGCATCTTCGGCCCCGGCAGGTCGCCGAGTATCGCGACGCGGGCGCCGGTCTCCTGCGCCGCCTCGCGGATACGGCCGATTAGCTCGGTGTGGTAGGCGGCATCGCCGTGCGAGAAGTTCAGCCGTGTCACATTGAGCCCGGCCTGCATCATCCGCCGCAGCGTGTCCGGGGAGTCGGACGCCGGCCCGATGGTGGCCACTATCTTTGTCTTCTGTGCGGGAAACGGCATGGGCAGGCCCTTACTCGATCAATGCCCCTTGAGGGTAAACCGTCCGCGCCAGCCTGTCGCCGCTGGGCTTTCTGGTTCGTCCGCCGTCAGGTGGGGGGACAACTGGCGCTGAACGACGAGTAGCTGCAGCATCAAGAGGGTGGGTGTCCTCTTCTTCCTTCTCTACTTCTTGCATCGAATGTCTCCCTGCGGGCGGTCGGTGTTTGCCTGGTAGATACCCCTAGGGGGCGCGGCGGGGTTCCGCGTCACAACCCTCATGAAATCGGGGTTGGTTGTGGGGCGGACCGCATCTACCGAAGGTCTAGGGTAGCTTTCGGGCCGTTCGGGCCAGCCGGCTGTCAGGAGACGCCGCTCGGGGAGGGATCTCATGTCCACTGATTCGTACATCCATTTGCTGCATCCGAGTCGCTGGCGGCGTTCAGGTCTGATGACCGCGTCGGCGGTCGTGCTGATGGCCTGTGGTCCCGGGGATGGGCAGTCGGAAGTGCCGGGGGTGTCGGGCTCGTCGCTGGAACATCCGGAGGGCACCGGTGAACTGGTGGTGGTGACCCGCAATGCCCCCACCGCCTGGTTCTACGACCGCCACACCGAGACCGCAGGCCCGGAACACGACCTGGTGGAAGCCTTCGCAGCCGCGCGTGGCTGGGAGGTCCAATGGAAGGTGGTGGACTCGGTGGGCGAGGTGCTGAAGTCCCTGGCCTCCGGCGAGGTCCATATGGCGGCGGCCGGTCTCACGCATCTGGAATCGCGCGATGAGGATTTCCTCCGCGGGCCGCAGCATACCGAGGTGACCGAGCAGGTCGTGTGTCACCGCGATCGCGGCTCGCTGCCGGAGTCGGCCGCCGATCTGGACGGGCTGGAGCTGGCAGTCAGCGCCGGCAGCGCCTACGTCGAAACCCTGCAGGCGCTGGACGAGCCGGTGGCCCATCGCGCCGAGCCGGAGGGCACCGAGCGCCTGCTGGCGGCCGTGGAAGAGGGCGAACTCGACTGTACAGTGGCCGACTCGCATATCGTCGACCTCAACCAGCGGATCTTCCCGCACCTGGAAGTGGCCTTCGACGTGAGTGATGAACGCGCGATCGGCTGGTATCTGCACCCCGATTTCGAGGAACTTGCGGCGCAGGCGGGTGCGTGGATGGACACCGACGAGGGGACGCAGGTGCGTGCCCGGGTGGACGAGCAGTACTATGCCTACGTCCCGGAATTCGACTTCGTGGACCTGCGTGCGCTGACCCGGCGCATCGACCAGCGGCTGCCGGATTTCCGCCCGGTGTTCGAGGAGGCCGCTGACGAGTACGAACTGCCAGCCGACCTGCTGGCCGCGCTGGCCTACCAGGAGTCGCACTGGGATCCGCAGGCGCGCAGTCCCACCGGGGTGCGCGGGATGATGATGTTGACCCAGCGCACCGCGCAGGAGCTGGGGATCGAGGATCGCCTGGATCCGGAGCAGAGCATTCGCGGTGGCGCGCGCTACCTGCACCAGATGCACGAGCGCCTGGACGAGGACATCCCGGAACCGGACCGTACGTATCTCGCGCTGGCGGCCTACAACATCGGCCGCGGGCACCTGCTGGATGCACGGCGCCTGGCGAGAGAACTGGATCGCGACCCAGACCGCTGGGCGGACATGCGCGAGGTGCTGCCGCTGCTGACCGAGGAACGCTATTACCGCGATCTGCGGTTCGGCTACGCGCGCGGTTACCAGCCGGTGTACTACGTGCAGCGCATCCGCAACTACCGTGCCGTGATCCGGCCCGCCTTCGTGGGGGACGAGGTCGCCGTGGACGGGCCGGCGCCGTCCATCTTCTCGCGGCTGCTGTCGGACTGAGCGGGCCTCCGGTCAATTCTTCTTCCAGCGTCTGCGCCCAGGCGGGCAGCAGCTACGTCTAGCGAAGCGGGCAAACCTCAACAAGGTGGGTGTCCTTTTTTTTCGTCGCCTTCTCAACCCGTCTTCGCAACCAAACACCGTCATCGCGAGGCGCGCAGCGCCGTGGCGATCTCCGAGGGTGTGTCCCCAGCGCTGG